>NZ_JBEYJD010000006.1:0-222373 GCF_040636125.1 Streptomyces sp. NPDC006733
GCGCCCGCCGGCGCCCCCCCCCCCCCGTTCCGCCGCCCAGCGGGCGGCGGCACCGGGCTCACGCCTTGGTGAGGTCCTCGATCTCCTCCTCGGGCTCGCGGCCCGGGGTGGTGAGGTTGAACTTGAGGATCGCGAAGCGGAAGACCACGTAGTAGACCACCGCGAAGCAGAGCCCGATCGGGATGATCAGCCAGGGCTTGGTGGAGAGGTTCCAGTTCAGCGCGTAGTCGATGAAGCCGGCCGAGAAGGTGAAGCCGGCGTGCACGCCCAGCGCCCAGGTGACGGCCATCGAGACAGCGGTGAGCACCGCGTGGATCGCGTAGAGCACCGGGGCGATGAACATGAACGAGAACTCGATCGGTTCGGTGATACCCGTGACGAACGAGGTCAGCGCGAGCGAGATCATCATGCCCATGACCGCCTTGCGGCGCTCGGGGCGGGCGCAGTGCGCGATGGCGATGGCGGCGGCCGGCAGGCCGAACATCATGATCGGGAAGAAGCCCGACATGAACTGTCCGGCGGTGGGGTCACCCGCGAAGAACCGGGTCAGGTCGCCGTGCACGACCTCGCCCGCGGAGTTCTTGAAGTCGCCGAGCTGGAACCAGGAGACCGAGTTCACGAACTGGTGCATGCCGACCGGGATCAGCGCGCGGTTGATCAGGCCGAACAGGCCGGCGCCGACGGCGCCCAGACCGGTCATCCACTCGCCGAAGTCGCTGATGACCTTGCCGACCGGCTCCCAGCCGAGGCCGAATATGACACCGACGAACGTTCCGACGAACGCCATGATGATCGGGACCAGGCGGCGGCCGTTGAAGAAGCCGAGCCAGTCGACCAGCTGCTTGCGGTGGTAGCGCTGCCACAGCACCGCGGCGAGCAGGCCCATGATGATGCCGCCGAGGACGCCGGGGTTGTTGTACACCGCCGGATCGTCCTTGCCCGCCTTGATGACGGCCTCGGTCACCGGGAACGCCTTCAGCACGTTGCTGTAGACCAGGAAGCCGACCAGCGCGGCGAGCGCGGTCGAGCCGTCCGCCTTCTTGGCGAAGCCGATCGCCACACCGATGCAGAACAGCATCGGCAGGTTGTCGAACACCGCGCCGCCGGCGGTCGCGAAGACAGCCGCGACCTTGTGCCAGCCCAGGCCCTTGTCGCCGAAGACGTCATCCTGGCCGAGACGGAGCAGGATGCCCGCGGCCGGCAGGACGGCGATCGGCAGCTGGAGGCTGCGACCGACCTTCTGCAGACCGGAAAAGAGACCGGAGCCCCGCTTCTTTGCGGGGGCCGCCGCAGCGGTGGCCGTACTCATCAGATTCCTCCTGGTGAGGCGGGCTCTTCAAGGGGGACGGCCCGCCGCTATGGTCTATACCACTGAGTGGTGTAGACCAGTTTTACACGTCGGGACGGAATAAAGGAATCCCCAATTCCGATTCAGTCCCAGTGGTCTGGACCACACGCCGAACGGCCCCCGAGTCCAAGGACTCGGGGGCCGTTCCGCGCGGAGCTTTGTACCCGGACATCCGCCGGGCGGCTGTTGCGTTACTTGATGTTCTCCTGCACCAGTTCCTCCTCCACCTCGTCCGGCTCGCGGCCCGGCGTCGGCAGGTTGAACTTGGTGATCACGAAGCGGAAGAGCACGTAGTACACCACCGCGAAGCAGAGCCCGATCGGGATGATCAGCCAGGGTTTGGTGGCCAGGTTCCAGTTGATCAGGTAGTCGATCAGACCCGCCGAGAAGCTGAAACCGTCATGGACACCGAGCCCCCACGTGACCGCCATCGAGACGCCGGTCAGCACCGCGTGGATCGCGAACAGCAGCGGGGCGATGAAGAGGAACGAGTACTCGATCGGCTCCGTGATCCCGGTGACCAGCGACGTCAGGCCGATCGACAGCATCATGCCGCTCACCTCCTTGCGGCGGTGCGGCTTGGCGCAGTGCGCCATCGCCAGCGCCGCGGCCGGCAGCGCGAACATCATGATCGGGAAGAAGCCCGAGGTGAACTGGCCCGCCGTCGGGTCGCCCGCCAGGAAGCGGGTGATGTCGCCGTGCACGACCGTGCCGTCCTGCTTCGTGAAGTCGCCGAACTGGAACCAGACGAAGACGTTCAGGAACTGGTGCAGGCCGATCGTCAGCAGCGCGCGGTTGGCGACGCCGAAGATGCCGGAGCCCACCGAGCCCAGGTCCACCAGCCACTTGCTGAAGCTGGTGAGCGCGTCACCGATCGGCGGCCAGATCCACAGGCAGAGCACCGCGAAGACGATCGCCACGAACGACATGATGATCGGCACCAGGCGGCGCCCGTTGAAGAAGCCGAGCCAGTCCACCAGCTTGGTGCGGTGGTAGCGCTGCCAGAAGAACGCCGTCGCCAGCCCGATCACGATGCCGCCGAAGACCCCCGGGTTCTGGAAGGCCGCCGCCGTGACCGTCGTGCCCTCCAGGCAGACACCCGTGGAGAACTTGCCGCCGCCGCAGTCCTCCGGGAACTGGCGCAGCACGTTGTAGTAGACGAGGAAGCCCGCGACCGCCGCCAGCGCGGTCGAGCCGTCCGCCTTCTTGGCCATCCCGATCGCCACACCCACGGCGAACAGCAGCGGCAGGCCCAGCGAACCGTCCAGCAGCGCGCCGCCGGCGCCGGCGAAGACCTTGGCGACCTTGTCCCAGCCCAGGCCGTCCGCGCCGAAGACGTCCGGCTGGCCCAGCCGGTTCAGGATGCCGGCCGCCGGAAGTACGGCGATCGGCAACTGCAGGCTGCGGCCCATCTTCTGCAGCCCCTGGAAGAAGCCGCTCGTCCACTTCTTCCTGGGTCGCTGCCCGACGGCGGCGTTCTCCGAACTCATCGGTGGCCTCCTGGTGCTGCCGGTCCGGCGGCGTCGCGGCGCCCTCCGGCTCTCCTGTTTTGTCGCGTGGCCCAAAGTGGTGTAGACCATTTACGACGAGGGTGGCACTACGCCCCCGAGGGCACGGCACCAGTGATCGTTATCATTCGGCACAAACCGGAACCCTGCCCGCGAAGATGGGCCAAACGTGCGTTACCGTTTGAAATCGGACCGGGCCGCCGGGCCGAGACACTCAGGAGTGAGCAATGGCCACCAAGGCTGAGCAGATCGTCGCCGGACTCGGCGGACTCGACAACATCGAAGAGGTCGAGGGCTGCATCACCCGCCTCCGCACCGAGGTGAAGGACCCCGGCCTCGTCGACGAGGCCGCCCTCAAGAAGGCCGGCGCCCACGGCGTCGTCAAGATGGGCACCGCGATCCAGGTCGTCATCGGCACCGACGCCGACCCCATCGCCGCCGACATCGAAGACATGATGGACAACTGAGGCCCACTTCTCAGCGCGGGGGCCCGTTCCGACACCGGAACGGGCCCCCGCTGTTTGTCGATAGGCTCGAACCATGTCTCGATTCGATGGCCGCACCCCCGAACAGCTCCGCCCCGTCACCATCCAGCGCGGATGGAGCAAGCACGCCGAGGGCTCGGTCCTCGTCTCCTTCGGCGACACCAAGGTCCTCTGCACTGCCAGCGCCACCCAGGGCGTACCCCGCTGGCGCAAGGGCAGCGGCGAAGGCTGGGTCACCGCCGAGTACTCCATGCTCCCCCGCGCCACCAACACCCGCGGCGACCGCGAAGCCGTCCGCGGCAAGATCGGCGGACGCACCCACGAGATCTCCCGCCTCATCGGACGCTCGCTCCGCGCCGTCATCGACTACAAGGCCCTCGGCGAGAACACCATCGTCCTCGACTGCGACGTCCTCCAGGCCGACGGCGGCACCCGCACCGCCGCCATCACCGGCGCCTACGTCGCCCTCGCCGACGCCGTCACCTTCATGCAGCAGAAGAAGCTCATCAAAGCCAGCGCCAAGCCCCTGACCGGCACCGTCGCCGCCGTCAGCGTCGGCATCGTCGACGGCCTCCCCCTCCTCGACCTCGCCTACGAGGAGGACGTCAAGGCCGAGACCGACATGAACGTCGTCTGCACCGGCGACGGCCGCTTCATCGAGGTCCAGGGCACCGCCGAAGGCGCCCCCTTCGACCGCACCGAACTGGGCGCCCTCCTCGACCTCGCCGTCGGCGGCTGCGCGGAACTCACCGCCGCCCAACTCGCCGTCCTCGGCTGACCGGCCCGGCCACCAGACCCCGACCCGACGCTCCACGAACCGGCCTCAAAGCTGTCACTTTCGTGCAACCAGGCAACTGGGGCGGCGCGCGGCGCGTGTCTACCGGTACAGATCTCACACGGAGATCCCCCGGGGAGGAACCCACCCATGGCCACGCGCCGCCGTCTCACCATCGCCGCCCTCGCCGCGGCCGCCGCCCTGACGCTCCCGGCCGCCGCCGGCTGCAGCGCCATCGACAAGGCACTCGACTGCGCCCACGTGGCCGCCACCGTCGCCGGCGACGTCCAGAACCTGCAGAACGCCGTCAGCAACGCCGGCAACAGCCCGCAGGACGCCGTCAACGCCCTCGACCAGATCTCCGCGGACCTCAAGGACGTCGGCAGCAAGACCGACAACGCCGACGTCACCAAGGCCGTCAACGACCTCAACACCGCCGTCCAGAACGCCCGCACGGCCGCCAACAAGGGCACCACCCCCGACGTCTCGCCCGTCGCGGACGCGGCAAGCGAGCTGACGAAGGTCTGCACCCCGGGCTGAGCGCGATAATCGACGGCATGCAGCGCCTTGTCCTCGCGACCCGAAACGCCCACAAAGTCACCGAACTCCGCGCCATCCTCGCCGACACAGGTCTCGCCGTCGACCTCGTCGGCGCGGACGCCTACCCCGAGATCCCCGACGTCAAGGAAACCGGCGTCACCTTCGCGGAGAACGCCCTCCTCAAAGCCCACGCCCTCGCCCAGGCCACCGGCCTGCCCGCCGTCGCCGACGACTCCGGCCTCTGCGTCGACGTCCTCGGCGGCGCCCCCGGCATCTTCTCCGCCCGCTGGGCCGGCACCCACGGCGACGACGCCGCCAACCTCGCCCTGCTCCTCGCCCAGCTCTCCGACATCGACGACCCGCACCGCGCCGCGCACTTCGCGTGCGCGGCCGCGCTCGCCCTCCCGGACGGCACGGAACGCGTCGTGGAAGGCCGCCTCCCCGGCACCCTCCGCCACACCCCGGCCGGCACGGGCGGCTTCGGCTACGACCCGATCCTCCAACCGGCGGGTGAGACGCGCACGTGCGCGGAACTGACCCCGTCGGAGAAGAACGCGATCAGCCACCGGGGGGAGGCGTTCAGGGCACTGGCGCCCCTGGTCGCCGACCTGCTGGGCTAGGAACGCCGAAGGCCCGATCCGAGCACTGCTCGGATCGGGCCTTCGAATCGTAGGCAAGTGCGGCCGGTGGGATTCGAACCCACACGAGGTATGACCTCACTGGGACCTAAACCCAGCATGACTGCCAGTTCCATCACGGCCGCATGTTTTGGTCATGGTACCGGCTGCCACTCCGGGGTTCACGCGGTTTCAGTCCCCTGCCACGCGCCGGACACGCCCCTCCGTTCGGCGACTGCGACACCACGTTTCGGTGGTCGCGTGGCAGTTGGGGCAGAGGTAACGCAGGTTCTCCCGGCGGTTGTCGAGCCAGTCGCCGTTGATGTGGTCGATCTGCAGGGTGACGGGCCTGCCCCGCCACTCGCCCTCGTTGCCGCAGGACACGCACCGGTACGGGACGCCGATTTCCGCCAGCGCCCGGTGGAGCCGCAGACGGTTCACACGAGGCGAACCCGCGGGGCGCGCCCGCAGGACCTCTGGGGCCACGGGCGCCTTCGGCTCGGGCACCCGTACCGATCCCCACGTCCTCCGCTTGAAGTGGGAGGTGTCCAGACCGAGTTCCGCGACCAGCCGGCGCACCCTCCGGTGGTTCGTCTCGTTCACGGGCACCCCCACCGACCGCATGACGTCGGCGAAGCTGGTGGCGTCGGCCACGGCCGCTCGCACGTCCCTCTCCGGGAGGACCAACCGCCCGTAGCGGAAATGGCTGATGTCGACGCCGGACTCCGCGAGCATGCGCCGAAGCGCCGCGCGGGAGCCGCTGTCGTCGGGGACGCCGAGGTCCCGGGCCATGGCGCGGATGCTGGTCACCGAGGCGGCTGACGTCCTGAGCTCGGCCTCGGTGAACGGCAGTTCCCGTTCCTGACGGTTCAGAGCGGGGAAGTGGCCGGTGTCGATCCCCGCTGCGGCGATCCGGCGCCGGATGTGGGACAGCGTTCCCGTGGCCGGCGGCGCGCCCAGTCTCTGGACGACCTCGCGCAGCGTGTTCGACGAGGCGACGGCTTCGGCGATGGCCTCGTCCGGGTACTTGCGCCACGGGCTGCGCTGTTTGAAGTGGCTGGTGTCGATGCCGAGATCGGCTGCCGCCTTCTGCACCAGGCGGCGGCGCCCGCCCGTGACGGCGAAGCCGAGCCGCCGCATCAGGTCGCTCCACGTCACGGCCTGTGCGGCGGCCTCTTCGAGGCGTTCACGGGTGTACTGGCTGGGTGGCATGGGGATCCCCCTCCGGATCCGGGGTGGGAGGGGGATTCCTCGCAGCCGCTACCGGGAATCCCTCGCTCACCGGTGGTGGCTGCAGAGCCCTGGGTGCGGCCGCTTGTCGCAGCCTCGTACGTACTAACGAGGCATTCGGGTGACGGTCACGGGCCGGGGTGCCGCCCGGAGGGTCAGAAGCGGGGGGCCGTGGCCTGGGCGGCGCAGAGGTCCGCGGCCTCCTGGGGGGTGGCTACGGCGGGCGGGGAGCCTGCCAGGGGCCGGCGCGCGGTCTCCTTCATGCAGGCGACGGCGATGACGCCGACGAGGGCCGCGGCCATCGAGTAGTACGCGGGCATCATGTCGTCGCCGGTCAGGCTGATGAGGCCGGTGATGACCAGCGGGGTCGTGCCGCCGAAGAGGGACGTGGAGACGTTGTAGCCGACCGACAGGGAGCCGTAGCGGACCTGGGTGGGGAAGAGGGCCGGGAGCGCGGCGGACATCGTGCCGAGGAGGCAGACGAGGGCGAGGCCGAGCATCAGCATGCCGGCGGAGACGGCGATCAGGCTGCCCTGCTTGACGAGCAGGAACGCGGGGGCGGTCAGGACGAGGAAGCCGAGCATGCCGGTCATGAGGAGCGGCTTGCGGCCGTAGTGGTCGCTGAGGCGGCCGACCTGGTTGATGACGAGCATCAGGAAGACCATGACGCCCAGCAGGATGAGCAGCCCGTGCGTCTCGTTGTAGTGCAGCTCGTCGGTGAGGTACGTCGGCATGTAGGAGAGCAGCATGTAGTCGGTGATGTTGTACGCGGCGACCAGGGCCATGCAGAGGATCAGGGCCGGCCAGTGGTCGGCGAAGATGGTGCGCAGGTCGCCCTTGGCGGTGGTCTCGGCGGTGGCCGTGTCGGAGGTGCGGGCGGTCTCGTTGCCGAGCTTCTGGAAGGCGGGGGTCTCGTCGAGCCGGAGCCGGAGGTAGAGGCCGATCAGGCCGATGGGGCCGGCGACGAGGAAGGGGATGCGCCATCCCCAGCTCTCCATGGAGCCGGTGTCGAGGACGGCGCTGAGGATCGTGACGAGTCCGGCGGCGCCGATGTAGCCGGCGAGGGTGCCGAATTCGAGGAAGCTGCCGTAGAACCCGCGGCGCTTGTCGGGGGCGTACTCGGCGATGAAGGTGGACGCGCCGCCGTACTCGCCGCCCGTGGAGAAGCCCTGGACGAGCCGGAAGAGGATCAGCAGGACGGGCGACCAGAAGCCGATGGCGGCGTAGGAGGGGATCAGGCCGATCGCGAAGGTGCCGACCGCCATCATGATCATGGTGAGGGCGAGGACCTTCTTGCGGCCGATGCGGTCGCCCATGGGTCCGAAGACCATGCCGCCGACGGGGCGGATGAGGAAGGCGACGGCGAACGTCGCGAAGGACGAGAGCAGCTGCACGGTGTCGCTTCCGGAGGGGAAGAACACGTGGCCGATGGTGACGGCCAGGTAGCTGTAGATGCCGAAGTCGAACCATTCCATGGCGTTGCCGAGCGAGGCGGCCTTCACGGCGCGCTTGACGGCGGCTTCGTCGGTGACGGTGATGTCGCTGCGGCGCAGCGGGGGGTTCCGGCTGCGGCGGATGATCCGGTAGAGGCCGGGGTGGCGGCGGCGGGCGCCCTGGTCGGCCGCCTCGGTTCCGGCCGTGGTTTCGGCGTCACGGGTCGGCACAGGGGGGTCCTCTCGGTCGGTGGCTCTGGTCCGAGGGGCTCTCCTGCGCAATCGGCGCCGGTGTAAACCAAGGTCCCGGGATTCGGGACCTTGGTCACTCCGGGCGGGTCAGACCTTCAGGTCCTTGATGAGCTTGGCGACGTGGCCGGTGGCCTTGACGTTGTAGAAGGCGTGTTCGACCTTGCCGTCGGCGCCGACGATCACGGTGGAGCGGATGACGCCGGTGACGGTCTTGCCGTAGAGCTTCTTCTCGCCGAAGGCGGCGTAGGCCTCGAGGACCTTCTTGTCGGGATCGCCCACCAGGGTGACTTTCAGATTTTCCTTCTCGCGGAACTTGGCGAGCTTCTCGGGCTTGTCGGGCGAGACGCCGATCACGTCGTAGCCGGCGGCGGCGAGCAGGTCGAGGTTGTCGGTGAAGTCGCACGCCTGCTTGGTGCAGCCGGGGGTGAGGGCGGCCGGGTAGAAGTAGACGATCACCTTGCGGCCGGCGTGGTCGGCGAGGGAGACGGGCGTGCCGTCCGCGTCCGGGAGGGTGAAGGCGGGGGCGGTGTCGCCGGGCTGGAGGCGGTCGGTCATGGGTGAGGACTCCTTACGCGGGTACACGCGGGGTACTCCCGGGTACGCAAACGGGGTGCCGACGGGGCGCGGTCCGCGTCGGGCTGACAGACTGTCCGTCACGGTACCGGTCGAGGCGTTGGAGGCAATGCGGTGTCGGAAGGCAGGACTCCCGCTCAGATTGAGGCGGAGATCTCCCGTAGGCGGCAGGATCTGGCCGCGACGCTGGACGAGATCGCGGTAAGGGTGCACCCGAGCACGGTCGCGCGGGATGTGAAGGCGAAGGCCTTCTCCGCGGTGGACCGGACGGTGGGCCAGGCGTATGTGGCGGTGAATCGCGCGGTGAGCGACGCCCGCGGGCACTTCGTGTCCGAGGAGGGCGTGCTGCGGGTGGACCGGGTGGTTCCGGTGGCGGTGGCCGCGGTGGCGCTGGTCGCTGTGGTGGCCGGGCTCTCGGTCCGTCGGCGTCGCCGGTAATCTCGTCGCCGTGAGTTCCCATAGCGAGCACGACAAGCTGCCCATCCGGATGCTGCACGACCGGGTGCTGGTCAGGGCCGAGGGTTCGGAGGGTGAGCGCCGCTCGGGCGGCGGCATCCTCATCCCCGCCACGGCCGCGGTGGGCCGGCGCCTGGCGTGGGCCGCGGTGGTCGCGGTGGGCCAGAACGTGCGGACGGTGGAGGTCGGGGACCGGGTGCTGTACGACCCGGAGGACCGGGCCGAGGTCGAGGTGCGGGGTGTCGCGTACGTGCTGATGCGCGAGCGGGACCTGCACGCGGTCGCGTCCGAGCGGCTGCAGGGCTCGGAGGACTCCACGGGTCTTTATCTGTAGTTTGCTACGGTTGGTGTGAGCCCGACGAGACGCGCCGTACCGGGACCCATGCAAAGACGACGCACCCCCTGGAAGCAACAACCCTGGAGGTGCCGTCATGGCATGGGTCCTTTTGTGCGTCGCGGGTCTGGTCGAGGTCGCCTGGTCGATCGGGATGAAGTACACCGACGGGTTCACGCGGCTGTGGCCGAGCGTGTTCACGGGTGCGGGCATCGTGGTGAGCATGATGCTGCTGTCGCAGGCGGCGAAGACGCTGCCGATCGGGACGGCGTACGGCGTGTGGGTGGGCATCGGCGCGGCGGGGGCGGCGATCCTCGGCATGGTGGTGCTGGGTGAGCCGGCGACCGCCGCCCGGATCTTCTTCATCTGCCTGCTGCTGGTGGCCGTCGTGGGCCTGAAGGCCACGTCCGGGCACTAGCAGCGGGCAGCACGCAGCAGGCCAGCCGGTGCCGCCCCGTGTCAGCCCGCGTCCACGCCGCCGTCCCCGCCGCCTCCGCCGACCGCTCCGCCGCTGGGCAGCAGGGTCGGGGGCCCGCTGGTGGGGGGCGGGGACTCGTCGGTGGGGGTCTCCGACGGGGTTTCGGACGGTGTCTGCGACGGGGTCTGGGACGGCGTCTGCGACGGGGTCCTGGACGGGGTCTGGGACGGGGTCTGCGAGGGCGTGGACGACGTGGGCGGTGCGGTGGTGGGGGGCTCGGTCGGGGCGGTGGCGCCGTCCTGCAGTTCGAGGTCGAAGTCGACGTCCTCGGTGCCGCTGAGGGCGGCCTCGGTGTAGGAGGCCCAGACCTCGCCGGGCGCGCCGCCGCCGTTGACGCGGTCGACGCCGAGTGCGCCGTTGAGCGACTCGTGCTTGCCGGTGTCGGGGTTCTGGCCCATCACGGCGACGACGGTGGCGAGGTTCGGGGTGTAGCCGGCGAACCAGGCGGCCCGGTCCTCGTCGATGGTGCCGGTCTTGGCGGCGGAGGTGCGTCCCGACTCCTGGGCGACGGAGGCGGTGCCGCCCTCGACGACGCTCTGCAGGATGGACGTGGTGGTGTCGGCGGCCTCGCGGGGGACGGCCTGCCGGCTGTCGCGGTGGGGGAGGCTGAGGTCGCCGTTGTCCTTGGTGATCTTCTCCACGAGCGTGTACGGGATGTACTTGCCGTGGTTGGCGAGGGTCGCGTACGTCTGCGCCATCTGCAGCGGGCTGGCCTCGGTGATGCCGAGGGCCATGGAGGGCACGGACTCCAGCTTGACGGACTCGGGCATGCCGAGGGCGCGTACGGTCTCGTTGACCTTGGAGGGTCCGACGTCCTGGGCCATCTGCGCGTAGACGGCGTTGACCGAGTGGTCCATCGCCTTGGTGACGGTGATGGCGCCGTAGTCCTTCTGGTCCTCGTTGGGCGGCGCGTAGCCGACCGGGCCGTCGGGGCCGATCACCGGGCGGCGGTTGTCGCCGTCGTAGACGGTGCGCGGGGTGATCAGGCGGCCGTCCTGCGTCTGGGAGTTGTGCTGGACGGCGGCGGCGAAGATGAAGGGCTTGAACGTCGAGCCGACCGCGTAGTCGGTGCGGGTGGCGTTGTTGACGTACTGCTTGGTGTAGTCGATGCCGCCGTACAGGGCGACGACCTTGCCGGTGGCGGGGTCGATGGAGGCGCCGCCGGCGCGTACGAAGCTGTCGGCCTTGGTGGTGCCGAGCTGGTCGTAGACCTTCTTCTTGGTGGCCGCGACGAAGGCGTCCTCCTTGGGCTTCTGGATGGTGGTGACGATCCGGTAGCCGCCGGCGCGCAGGGTCTCCGCGTCGATGATGTTGTTGTCGTCGAGGTAGTCGTTGACGGCCTCGATGATGTATCCGCGCTGGCCGGCCTTGCTGGCGGCGGGCTTGGGCTTGCCGGGGGTGGGGAACTTCGTGGTGGCGCGCTCCGCGGGGCTGAGCCAGCCTTCCTTGACCATGCCGTCGAGGACGTAGTTCCAGCGGGCCTTGGCCTTGGCGAGGTTCTGCGGGTGGGCGACGACGTCGTACTCGCTGGGGGCGTTGAGCAGGGTGGCGAGGTAGGCGCCCTCGGCGGTGGTGAGCTTGTCGGCGTCCTTGCTGAAGTAGGCCCGGGAGGCGGCCTGGATGCCGTAGGAGTTGCGGCCGAAGTAACTGGTGTTCAGATACCCCTCGAGAATTTCGTCCTTGGTCTCGTTGCGATCGAGTTTGATCGCGATGAAGAACTCCTTGACCTTGCGGAGGGCGGTCTGCTCCTGGTTCAGGTAGTAGTTCTTCACGTACTGCTGGGTGATCGTGGAGCCGGACTGCTTGCCCTTGCCGGTGACGGTGTTCCAGGCGGCGCGGATCATCGCTTTCGGGCTGACGGCGGACTCGTGGTAAAAGCCGCGGTCCTCGGCGGAGAGCGCCGCGTACTGGGCGGTCTTGGCGATCTGCGCGAGGGTGACGTTCTCGCGGTTGATCTCGCCGTCGCGGGCCAGTTCGGTCTTGCCGTCGGCGTAGAAGTAGACGTTGCTCTGCGCGGTGGCGGCGGCGTTGGGGTTCGGGATCGGCACCAGCGCGTAGCCGATGAAGAACCCGCCGACGCAGATCAGCAGGACGACGATGACCGTGCCGGCCACCATCCGCCAGGTCGGGATCAGCCGGCCGAGGCCGGTGCGCCGGGGCCGTCCCTTCCTGTTGAGGGCCGGCGGTCGGGGCTCCCAGCCCGGCGAAGCGTTACTGCTCTGGTGCTGCTCCGGCTCGTCGCTCATGACTGTTAGGACTCCTCCGCCGCCGCCGAGGTTGGTCCGCGACGGAACATCTTGGGTCAATCGTTACGTACGCCCCGTTGAACACTGTCGCATCATCGGTGCTTGTGCGATCAACGGCGCGCACCCGTGACAGGGCTGTGACAGGCCGAACGGCTGATCCGGTGCACTCGAACGGGTGGAAATCCATTGGCGGGTCCTCCCGATGGGCGATTAAGCTCGGCGGCTTTGGCGCGGACGGGCGGGTGCGGGACCGGGCCGGTCCTCGCCCTGACACGGAGGGGACGTGGGCGGGTGGGCGGGCTACGTCTGTACGCGGCGGTCGCCCTCAGCGGGTTCCGGCGGTTCGCGACCTATCGGGTGGCCACCGCCGCCGGGGTCTTCACCAACACGGTCTTCGGTTTCATCCTCGCCTCCACCTATATCGCGCTGTGGGACGCGCGTCCCGGGTTGGGCGGATACGACCGGTCCCAGGCGCTGACCTATGTGTGGATCGGCCAGGCGCTGCTGATGACCACGGCGATGATGGGCGGCGGATTCCAGGACGAGCTGATCGAGCGGATCCGGACCGGGGACGTGGCGATCGACCTGTACCGGCCCGCCGACCTGCAGCTGTGGTGGCTCGCCACCGACCTGGGCCGGGCGGCCTTCCATCTGCTGGGCCGGGGCGTGGTGCCGATGCTGGTCGGCGCGCTCGCCTTCGAGCTGACGCTGCCTGCGGACCCGCTGACCTGGCTGCTGTTCCTGGTGTCGGTGGCGCTGGGGGTCGTCGTCAGCTTCGCGCTGCGCTATCTCGTCGTACTGAGCGCGTTCTGGCTGCTCGACGGGGCGGGAGTCGGCCAGATCGCGGGGCTGGCGAGCATGTTCTTCTCGGGCGCCCTGCTGCCGCTGACGCTCTTCCCCGGCTGGCTCGGCGAGGTGGCGCGGGTCCTGCCGTGGGCGTCGCTGCAGCAGATCCCCGCCGACGTCTTCCTGGGCCGGCACACCGGCGCCGGCCTGGTGCGGGCGTTCGCCTTCCAGGCGGGCTGGGCGGTGGCGCTGCTGGCGGCGGGGCGGGCGCTGCAGTCCGTGGCGACCGGCAAGGTCGTGGTGCAGGGTGGCTGAGGCGGAGCGGGGAGCGGTGGCCGAGGGGGAGCGGGGAGCACTGGCCGGGCGGGAACGGGGAGCCGCCGCCGGGCGCGAACGGGAGGCCGCGGCCGGGCGCGGCGCGGGCGGGGAGCGGCCGCTGGTCGACGGGCTGCGGGCGTACGGGCTGATCGTCGCGATGTGGGTGCGGTCGACGATGGCGTACCGGGCGTCGTTCCTGATGACGGCGCTGGGCAACCTGGCGGTCACCGGCCTGGACTTCGCCACGATCATGCTGATGTTCTCGCACGTCACGACGTTGGGCGGGTTCACGCTGCCCGAGGTGGCGTTCCTGTACGGGACGACCAGCACCGCGTTCGGGCTGGCCGACCTGGCGATGGGCAGCATGGACCGGCTCGGGCGCCGGGTCAGGGACGGCACGCTGGACACGCTGCTGCTGCGCCCGGTGCCGGTGCTCGCGCAGGTGGCGGCCGACCGGTTCGCGCTGCGGCGGCTGGGGCGCGTCACCCAGGGCTCGCTGGTGCTGGGCTGGTCGCTGAGCCGGCTGGACGTCGACTGGACGGTGCTGAAGGTGGCGATGCTGCCGATGATGCTGCTCAGCGGTGCGGCGATCTTCGGGGCGGTGTTCGTGGCCGGGGCGGCCTTCCAGTTCTGGGCGGGCGACGCCTCCGAGGTGCAGAACTCCTTCACGTACGGCGGGAACACGCTGCTGCAGTACCCGCCGTCGATCTTCGCCAGGGACCTGGTGCGCGGTGTCACGTTCATCGTGCCGCTGGCGTTCGTCAACTGGCTGCCCGCGCTGCGCATCCTGGGCCGCGCCGACCCGCTGGCCCTGCCGGGGTGGCTGGACTTCGCGTCGCCGCTGGTGGCGGTGGTGTGCTGCGCGGTGGCCGGGCTGGCGTGGCGGACGGGCCTGCGCTCGTACCGCAGCACGGGGAGCTGAGGGCCGCCGGCCGGGCGGGAGGGCGGCGAAGAGACCTGGGACGGACGATGAGGGGACCGGCGGTGCACGGGACGACGGACGAGGCGCACATCGAACTCGACGCGGTGGAGAAGGTCTTCGACGTGCGGCGCAAGGCCGGGCGGTGGCGTCGCGAGCGGCATCAGGTGCGGGCGGTCGACGGGATCTCGTTCTCGGTGCCGCGCGGCGAGATGGTCGGCTACATCGGGCCGAACGGGGCCGGGAAGTCCACCACGATCAAGATGCTGACCGGAATCCTGATGCCCAGCGGCGGACGGGTGCGGGTCGCGGGGATCGACCCGACGCGGGACCGGACGAAGCTGGCGCGCCGCATCGGGGTGGTGTTCGGGCAGCGCACCACGCTGTGGTGGGACCTGCCGCTGAAGGACTCCTACCAGCTGGTGCGGCGGATGTACCGGATCGAGGACGCGCGGTACGCGCGGAACCTGGCGCGATGCGTCGACCTCCTCGACCTCGGGCCGCTGCTGGACGTCCCGGTGCGGCAGCTGTCGCTGGGGCAGCGGATGCGCGGCGACATCGCGGCGGCGCTGCTGCACGATCCGGAGGTGCTGTACCTGGACGAGCCGACCATCGGCCTCGACGTGGTCAGCAAGGCGAAGGTGCGGGAGTTCCTGCGGACGGTCAACGCCGAGCAGGGCACGACCGTGCTGCTGACCACGCACGACCTGACCGACATCGAGCAGCTCTGCGAGCGGGTGATGGTCATCGACCACGGGCGGCTGATGTACGACGGCGGTCTGGACGGGCTGCACGCGGTGGGGGAGAGCGAGCGCACGCTCGTCGTGGACTTCGAACGGGAGCTGCCGGCGGTGGTGGTGGCGGGCGCCCGGTGCGTGAAGGTCGAGGGGCCGCGCCAGTGGCTGGCGTTCCCGGCGGCGGCCAGCGCGGCGCCGCTGGTCGCCGCACTGGCGGAGCGCTACCCGCTGGTGGACCTGTCGGTGCGGGAGCCGGCGATCGAGGACGTCATCGCGCGGATGTACTCGACGGTGCCGGTGCCGGCCCCGTCGCCCGCCCCGTCGCCGGCCCCGTCGGCGGGCGGCTCAGCGCAGTGAGCTGAGGGCCGCGTGCACCCGGTCGACGGCGGCCAGCGGGGTCGAGGCGTGCGCCGACAGGCGCAGCGAGTCCCCGCGGACCGTCGGGGTGACCTCGTAGCCGTGCAGCGCCTTGGCGACCAGCCGCGGGTCGGTGCCGGGGACGCGGAACGAGACGATGCCGGCGCGCTGCTCGGGGGCGACGGGGGAGAGCACCTCGCCGCCGCAGGCCAGAACGGTGTCGATGAGTTGGGCCACCCGGGTGGTGATGTGCTCCTCGATGGCGGCCACCCCGGACCGTTCGACCAGTTCCAGGGCGGCGGCGAGGGCGGCCGCGGCGACGGGGCTGAGGTTGGTGATGCTCCACCGCCGCGCACCGGTGGCGGGCGGGTGCTCCACGTCGTCGAAGAGGCCCGCGTCCTCCACGCCGGTCCAGCCGGTCAGGACGGGCTCCAGCCGTTCCAGGGCCCGGTCGGAGAGCGCGGCGAAGCCGGTGCCCCAGCCGGCCCGCAGCCACTTCTGGCCGCCGGTGACGACGACATCCGCGGCCTGCCAGGGCAGGTCGGCGACGCCGAAGCCCTGGATGGCGTCCACGATCAGCAGCCGGTCGCCGATCACCTCGCGGATCGCGGCGAGGTCGGCGCGCTGCCCGGTGCGGAAGTCCACCGCGCTCAGCGCCACGGCCACCACGCCGTCTCCGTCGGGGCCGCTCAGGGCGTCGCGGACGGTGTCGGGGGTGATCATGCCCCGCTGGTCGGGGGCGAGCGGCCGGGGTTCGGCCCTGCCGAGCTCCGCGGCGCGCCGCCACGGGTACTGGTTGGAGGGGAACTCGCCGGACGGGACGAGGACGGTGCCGCCGGTGACGCCGAAGGCGGCGTGGAACAGGCCGGTGGACGTGTTCGGCAGCAGCACCACGTGGTCGGGGTCGGTCCCGGCCAGCCGGGCGGCGGCCTCCCGGGCCCGGGGCTCGGCGCGCATCAGGTCGTCCACGGTGCTGTGGGTGGCGCGGGCGGACTCGGTCAGGGCCCGCGCCGTGGCGTCCAGCACGTCGCGGGAGGGCGGGCCGTAGCGGGCGAAGTCCAGGTACCCCTCGGGCTCCTCGAAGTGTCCGGCGTAGCCGGGCAGCCCTCCGGTCCTGTCCTGCGCTGTCATCGCGGCTCGCTCCTTCGTACGGGGGTTCCGGCGTTCCTGGCGTGACCACCCGGGACGCGGGGAACCTGTTGTTCGTTCCCAGGTTGGCAGTGGCGGTGACGATACGCGGGTGGAGCGGATGGAAGCAGCGGTAATGAGCGATCCGGACGGCGGACCGGCGGACGGCCCACGCGGCGGTCCGGGCGGCGGCCCACGCGGCGGACCGGGGGCGGCGCTGGGCGCCGCGGAGGCCGCCGACGAGGGCCGGCGCCGCGGGGTGCGCCGGATGAAGGTGATCGCGACCGGGCTGCTGCTCGCCGCCACCGTCGTCTACGCCCTGGCGAAGTGGGCGGAGTCCGCCGGTGCGGGCGGCTGGGCGGGGTACGTGGCGGCCGCCGCGGAGGCGGGCATGGTCGGCGCGATGGCGGACTGGTTCGCCGTCTCGGCGCTCTTCCGCCACCCGCTGGGCCTGCCGATCCCGCACACGGCGATCATCCCGACGAAGAAGGACGCCCTCGGGCACAGCCTCGGCGACTTCGTCGGCGAGAACTTCCTGTCGGCGGACGTCGTCAGGACGCGGCTGCGGGCCGTCGGCATCGGCTCGCGGCTCGGCGCCTGGCTGGCCGACCCCGAGCACGCCGACCGGGTGACGGAGCAGGCCGCGGCGGCGCTGCGCGGGCTGCTGAGGGTGCTGCGGGACTCCGATGTGCAGGCGGTGGTCGGCGAGGCCATCACCCGGCGCGCGGAGGGCCAGGAGGTGGCGCCGGGCGTCGGCCGGATGCTGGAGCACGTGGTCGAGGACGGCGGGCACCGGCGGGTGGTCGACCTGGTCTGCGTGCGGGCGCACGACTGGCTGGTGCGGCACGGCGACTCGGTGATGGACGCGGTGCAGGGCGGGGCGCCCGGGTGGACGCCCCGGTTCGTGGACCGCAAGGTCGGCGAGCGGGTCTACAAGGAGCTGGTGCGCTTCACCGCCGAGATGCGCGACATGCCGGACCATCCGGCGCGCGGCGCGGTGGACCGGTTCCTGGGGGACTTCGCGGTCGAGCTGCAGTCCGACCCGGACACCCGTGAGCGCGTCGAGCGGCTGAAGAAGGACCTGCTGGCGCGGGGCGAGGTGCAGGACCTGATCGAGTCGGCGTGGACGGCGGTGCGCGGCATGGTCGTGGCCGCCGCCGAGGACGAGCGCAGCGAGCTGCGGCTGCGGACCCGGGCGTCGCTGCTGTCGCTGGGCGCCCGGATGGCGACCGACACCGCCCTGCAGGCGAAGGTGGACGGCTGGCTGGAGGACGCCGCCACGTACGTGGTGACGACCTACCGGGACGAGATCACCTCGCTGATCACCGAGACGGTGGCGGGCTGGGACGCCGACCAGACGTCCCGCAAGATCGAGGCGCACGTGGGCCGCGACCTGCAGTTCATCCGGATCAACGGCACGGTGGTCGGCGCGCTGGCGGGGCTCGCGATCTACACGGCGTCGCAGCTGTTCACGGGGTAGCGCCCGAGCCGGCCCGCCCCGGGGCCTGTCCCGGGAGCGGGAACCGGCCGTATCGTCAGCCATATGACGGTGCGTCAGAAATCCAGGTCCGCCCGAGTCGTCGTCCAGGGCCGCGGACGCCTCCTGCGCAGCGGCGGCGCGCGGCGGACCCCGCTGGGGCGGGCGCTGTGGGGCGCCGCCGAACTCGGCGTGACGCTCGGGGTCGTCGTGCTGCTGCTGGTGGCGCACCAGTTGTGGTGGACGAACCTGCGGGCGCACGAGTCCGCGCGGCGGCAGGTCGCGGCGCTGGAGCGGCAGTGGGACGCGGCCCCGGCGCAGGACCCGGCGCAGGACCCGGCGCGGGGCCCGGAGCCGGACCCCGGCTCCGACCCGGCGCAGCCGTCCGCCGACACCCCGACGATGGATACATCCGATGACCCGGCCTCAATGAAGGCCCCGCAGCGGCAGGCGGCAGCGCCCGAACGGGACGACCTGGCCTACGCCGTGCTCCGCATCCCCGCGATCGGCGTGACGGCCCCGGTGGCCCAGGGCGTCAGCAAGACCGCCATCCTCAACCACGGCTACGTCGGCCACTACCCGCAGACCGCGCAGCCCGGCCAGACCGGCAACTTCGCCGTCGCCGGGCACCGCAACACCCACGGGGAGCCGTTCCGCCACCTCGACCGGCTGCGCGCCGGCGACACGGTGACCGTCGAGACGGCCACCGGCCGCTTCGTCTACACCGTGGAGAAGACCGTGCCGCAGACGTACCCCTCCGACGGGTCCGTGATCGCCCCGGTGCCGTTCAGCAGCGTGCACCCGGGCGCCCGGATGACCGGCGCCGCCGCGTACATCACGCTCACCACCTGCACGCCCGAATACACCTCCAAGTACCGGCTGGTGGTGTGGGGACGGCTGAAGTCGGCGCAGGCGCGCTAGGGTCAGGCCGCGTGCCCAAGCTGCTGAAGGACCGACGTCATCTGCTGTGGCTGCTCGTGCCGTATGTGCTGTACCTCGGCGTGCTGCCCCTGGTGAATCGCGTGCACCCGCTGGTGTTCGGGATCCCGTTCCTCTTCTTCTGGATGGCGGTCGCCACGCTCGCCACCCCGCTCGCGGTGTGGCTGGCCTACCGCGGCGACCGGCGGAGGCGCTCGTGAACGCCGCCGTCGCCACGTCGATCTTCGGCGCCTTCATGGTGGCGACCGTCGCGCTGGGACTGCTCGCCGTCCGCGGGCGCGGCTCGCAGGGCGGCCTCACCGAGTGGTCGGTGGGCGGCCGCAGCCTCGGCCCGGTCTTCATCTGGGTGCTGATGGCGGGCGAGAGCTACACCAGCTTCAGCTACCTGGGGGCGGCCGGCTGGGGCTACAACTTCGGTGCGCCCGTGCTCTACGTGCTGGCGTACCTGTCGTGCGGCTACGCGGTCGGCTACGTCGTCGGCCCCATGCTGTGGGCCTACGCGCGCCGCCACAACCTGGTCGGCATCGCCGACATGATCGCCCACCGCTACGCCAGCCCGCGGCTCGGCGCGCTCGTCGCGGTGCTCGCCACCCTCTGCCTGCTGCCCTACATCCAGCTGCAGATCACCGGCATGGGCGTCGTCGTCTCGACGATCTCGTACGGGGCGATCAGCCTGAACTGGGCGTACTTCCTCGGCTTCGCCGTCACCACCGGGTTCGTGGTGGTGAGCGGGCTGCGCGGCAGCGCGTGGGTGTCGATCCTCAAGGACGTCCTGGTCATCGCGACCCTCGGCTTCCTCGCCTGCTACGTCCCGTTCCACTACTTCGGCGGCTACGGCGAGCTGTTCCGGCGGCTGGCCGAGGAGAAGCAGCAGTGGCTGACGTTCCCCGGGCACACCTCGGGGGGCCTGGGCCAGAGCTGGTTCATCACCACGAGCCTGCTCAACTCGCTGACCGTGGTGATCTTCCCGACGACGGTCGCCGGCTACCTGAGCGCCCGCGACGCGGACGCGCTGCGCCGCAACGCCATCGCGCTGCCCTTCTACCAGCTGCTGCTCTTCGTCCCGATCCTGCTGGGCATGGCGGCGCTGTTCGTCGTGCCGGGCCTGACCGGCGCCGGCTCGAACCTCGCCCTGTTCGAGCTGATCACCGACTCGCTGCCGGCCTGGGCCGTCGGGATCATCGGGGTGGCCGCGGCCCTGTCGTCCATCGTGCCGATGGCGGTGTTCATGCTCGTCATCGGCACGATGTGGGGCCGCAGCGTGCTCGGCGCGGTGCCGCGGCTGGCCGGCCGGCAGAAGCTCTGGTCGCAGGTGGTGGTGGTCGCGGCGGGCTCGCTCGCCCTGCTGCTGACGTACACCCTGCCCAACACCCTGGTGCGGCTGTCGCTGATCTCCTACGAGGGCATGGCGCAGCTCGTCCCGATGCTGCTGCTCGGCCTGCTGTGGCGCCGGCTGACCCTCGCGGGCGCCCTCAGCGGCCTGCTGGCGGGCGGCACGCTCGTGTGCTGGCTGGTCTTCACCGGCCGCGACCCCCTGTGGGGCGTGAACGCCGGGCTGCTCGCCCTGGCGCTGAACCTGGCCGTCGCGCTGGCCGTCACCTACGCCGTCCCGGCGCCGGCCGACGAACGCCCGGACGAGGAGGTCCTGGCGGACGAGGCGCTGACGGCGGCGTAGGCCCGCGCCCACCGGGTCCGTCCCGTCCCGGCGGCCGCGCTGCCCGAGGCACCCGGTGCCGTTCCCGGAACCGGCGCGCCGACGAAGATCCTTCCGCCGCTCTCCTTCGGCACGCCGCGGACCGCCGCCTGCGTCCCCTTGGCGGCCGGGCTCTATCTGGCCACCGCCACCGCGTGGAGCACCGCGGAGCGGGCCCGGCCGCGGCGTGCCCCACATGTGGCACTGGATGCCGCGAAGTCCACTTCGTGAAAAGGGGCTTGCGGGACGGGCTGAAGACTTGGAGGATCTGCCAAGACATCGGATGACCACCCTCGCCCCACAGGAGTACGTCTGTGAAACTGCTGCGTGTCGGACCCGTCGGAGCGGAAGCTCCGGCCCTGCTGGACGGTGACGGAATCCTGCGTGACCTCTCCGGCACCGTCGCCGACATCGACGGCGCACTCCTCGCCGACGATGCCGCGCTCGCCCGGATAGCCGCCGCCGCGGCGGACGGATCCCTGCCCGTGCTGGACGCGGCCGGACTGCGCGTCGGCCCGCCGCTCGCCCGGATCGGCAAGATCGTCTGCATCGGTCTCAACTACCACGACCACGCGGCGGAGACCGGCGCGCCGGTTCCCGCCGAGCCGATCGTCTTCATGAAGGCGCCGGACACGGTCGTCGGCCCGGACGACACCGTCCTGGTGCCGCGCGGCAGCGTGAAGACCGACTGGGAGGTCGAGCTCGCCATCGTCATCGGGCGCAAGGTCCGGTACGCGGCGTCCCAGGAGGAGGCGCTGGCCGCGGTCGCGGGCTACGCCCTCTCCCACGACGTCTCGGAGCGCGAGTTCCAGATCGAGCGCGGCGGGCAGTGGGACAAGGGCAAGAACTGCGAGACGTTCAATCCCATCGGCCCGTGGCTCGTCACCGCCGACGAGATCCCGGACCCGCAGGCGCTGGGCCTGCGGCTGTGGGTCAACGGCGCACCGCAGCAGAACGGTTCCACCGCGGACCAGATCTTCCCGGTGGCCGAGGTCGTGCGCTACCTCAGCCACTTCATGACGCTCTACCCGGGCGACGTCATCAACACGGGCACGCCCGCCGGCGTGGCGATGGGCCGGCCGGAGCCCAAGCCGTACCTGCGGGCGGGCGACGTGGTGGAGCTGGAGATCGACGGCCTGGGCCGCCAGCGGCAGGTGCTGGCGGACGCCTGACCCGTGCGGAGCGCGGGGACCGGCGCACCGTGCGGGTGCGCCGGGCCCGGCCCGGGTCCGGCCTCCCCCGTGCGCGCGGGCGGCCGGTGCCCGGGGTCAGAAGACGCTCGGGTAGTACTTCTGGATGTTCGGCAGGGCGATCAGCACCGCCTTGTAGCTCGGGTCCGCGCCGATGATGAGTCGGAGCCGCCGCTCCAACTCGGCCTTGGTGCCCTGGTTGCCGACGGGGGAGCACTTCTGCGCCTTCAGGTAGTCGCAGAAGACGACGGTGTGCTGGAAGTCCGCGTGCGTCGTCGTCTTCGGGCAGAGCAGCGCGACGACGCTGTCCTTCCAGTACACCGGGAAGTCCGCCTGCTTGCAGTCCAGGCCGGCGAAGCCCTCCACCCACGCGCTGCCCACCACGGTCGGGGAGTGGACGTTCTGGCCGACGGTCAGCGTTCCCCCCGGAACCGCGATGGTTCCCCTGAAGGAGAGCGTCGGCATCAGCGAGGCCACCCACCCGGCCGTGACGTAGGGGGCGATCCACACGATCGACCCGAAGACCTCGCTCTTCGAGATGGCGTCGATCAGGCCCTTGGGCGTCGTGAGATCGCCGAACGAGCAGAGCCAGTTGACGCTGCTGTCCGCGTTCACCGCGTTGTAGCCGCTCTCCTGGCCGTCGGGCTGGACGCCGCCGATCTGCGCCACCGTCACGTCGTTCGTGCCGCGCCGCAGCCAGCCCTTCAACGGGGAGTCCGCGGCGGCGACGTACAGCTTGTCGCCGCTCCCGACGAGGACCCGCTTGCGCACCCCGCCGACGGTGCAGAAGACGGGCACGTCCTGGTAGCAGAGACTGCCGCCGTTCCACGTGAAGTACTTGGCGTTGAACGGCTCCGGGGTCCCGAGGGAGATGGCACTGAGACAGGACACCCCCGCCGCCTTCAGCGTCGCACGGTCCAGGGCCATCAGGTTCGCCTTGGGCATCGGGAACGCCGGTGCCCCGGCGGTGAACTGCGGGAACGCCACCCGCAGGGCGGACTCGAAGGCGCCCAGTTCACCGTGCAGCCGCAGGTGCGACACCAGGCGCTGGTAGTCGGCGCCCTTCGTCATGTCGGTGAGATCCGAGGCGATGTCGGCGGTGTCGGGGGGACCGCCCTTGAACCAGTTCAGGACATTGGGGTACGTCGGGGGCGTGTGCGTGCTCATGGTTTTCCCTCCCGTTGGACATGCGGCGGGGGGCTTTCCGCAGCGCGCACACGGCACGCGAACAGGTGCCATCGCCCGGGCCGGAATCCGCGAATGGAACAGCGGGACCCGAAGCGTGATCGCGTTGCGTGACGTCCCCCGTGGCCTGATTGGCGCAGCCGTCGTCACGGTACAACGCACGCACACGTCCGGCGCTGGTGGCGCCGTGACTACGCACCCGCGCGCGACGGAACTACGCTCGCCCCCGGGCCGCGGTTTCGCGTCGAACTCCTGAACCGGTCAGGCCTCCGTGCGTTCACGACCTGGGGTCGAGTCGAATGCGAGCCATCGCCCCGGAGGGTCCGCGCTACTCGCGCACCAGGCGGGACAGCGCCTCGACGACCAGGGCGTGGTCCTCCGCCTGGGGGAGGCCCGAGACCGCCACCGTGCCGATGACTCCTACGCCCGCCACGCGCAGCGGCACCGCGCCGCCGTGGGCGGCGTACCGGTCCGGGTCGAGGCGGGAGGACTCCTCGAAGGTGGTGCCCTTGGCGCGGAAGCGGGCGCCGACGAGGTAGGACGAGGCGCCGTAGCGCTCCGCGACGCGGGACTTGCGGCCGAGCCAGGCGTCGTTGTCCGGGGAGGTGCCGTCGAGCGCGTAGTGGAAGAGCTGCTGGCTCCCGCGGCGGATGTCGATGGTCACCGGGGCCGAGCGCTCGCGCGCCAGCTCGACCAGGAGGCAGCCCAGCCGCCAGGCGTCGTCGTGGGTGAAGTGCGCGAGGACGAGGTCGCGCTCCTGCGCCTCGAGTTCCGCGACGAGGTCGCTCGGGGTGGTCACGCGCGGGCCTCCACTTCCACGGTGCGGCCCTCGCGGGCGGAGAGCCGGGCCGCCTCCAGGACTTCGAGGGCGGCGGCGGCCTCCAGCGCGGTGACCGGCGGGGCCGAGCCGTCGCGCAGGGCGGCCGCGACGGCCGCGTAGTAGGCGGGGTAGTCGCCGGGCAGCGTCGGGACCGCGCGCACCGAGTCGCCGGCGCCGAGGGTGCCCCACGCGGACTCCGGCTCGGTGCCCCAGTCGGCGGGGCCGGGGCGCAGGCCGTCGCGGAGGGCGGCCTCCTGCGGGTCGAGGCCGTACTTGACGTAGCCGGCCGTGCTGCCGAGCGCGCGGAAGCGGGGGCCGAGCTGGGCGGTGGTGGCGCTCGCCCACAGGTGGGAGCGGACGCCGCCGGCGTGGGTGATCGCGATGAACGTGTCGTCGTCGACCTGGGCGCCGGGGCGGCGCACGTCGGACTCGGCGTAGACGCGGACGGCCGGGCCGAAGAGCGTCAGGGCCTGGTCGACCAGGTGGCTGCCGAGGTCGTAGAGGAGACCGCCGATCTCGGCGGGGTCGCCCGACTCGCGCCAGCCGCCCTTGAGCTCCGGGCGCCACCGCTCGAAGCGGGACTCGAAGCGCTGCACGGTGCCGAGCTCGCCGTCGTCCAGCAGGCGGCGCAGGGTGAGGAAGTCGTTGTCCCAGCGGCGGTTCTGGAAGACGGAGAGCAGCAGGCCGCGGTCCTTGGCGAGCGCGGCCAGCTCGTACGCCTCGGCGGCGGTGCCGGCGATCGGCTTGTCGACGACGACCGGCACGCCGGCCCGCAGGGCGGCGGTGGCGAGCGGCACGTGGGTGCGGTTGGGGGAGGCGAGCACCACGAGGTCGACGGGGTCGGCGCCGGTCCACAGCTCCTCGGGGGAGTCGGCGAAGCGCAGGCCGGGGTGCTCGGCGCGGGCCTGCTCGCGGCGCTCGGGGTTCGAGGTGGCGACCGTGTCGAGGACCAGGCCGTCGGTGGCGGCGACGAGCGGGGCGTGGAAGACGGAGCCGGCCAGGCCGTAGCCGACCAGTCCGACGCGGAGGGGGGTGGCGGAGCTACTCATGCCCCCTACTTTCGCAACAGTGTTGCCAAAGAGCAAGCACCGGCGACAATGGAGGGGTGAACAGGGGAATCTCAGGGGCCAATCTGCCCGCGCTGCGGCACCACAACGCCGCTCTGGTGCTCGACCTGCTGCGTGCCGCCACCCGGTCCGGGAGCGGCGGCATCAGCCGGATGGAGCTGGCCGAGCGCACCGGGCTCACCCCGCAGGCCGTCAGCAAGATCACCGCCCGGCTGCGGGCCGAGGGGCTCGCCGAGGAGTCCGGGCGGCAGGCGTCGACGGGCGGCAAGCCGCGCACCGAGCTGCGGCTGGTGCGCCGGGCGCGGTACGCCGCCGGGGTGCACCTGGACCGCGACGAGCTGACCGTCGTCCTCGCCGACCTGTCGGGGGAGCGGGTGCGGGCCCGCACCTCCCGGCTCGACCTCGGCCGCCCCGCCGGGGAGGTGCTGGAAGCGGTGGCCCGCGAGGTGCGGGCGCTGGACGCCGGCCCCGCCCTGCTCGGCGTCGGCGTCGCGGCCCCCGGCCCGCTCGACCACGCCTCCGGCGTCCTGCACCGCGTCACGGGCTTCCCGGAGTGGGACGGCTTCCCGCTGCGCGACGCCCTGGAGCGGCGGCTCGGGCTGCGGGTCGTCGTCGACAAGGACACCAACGCGGCGGCCCTCGCCGTCCTCGGCCAGGGCGCGGGCGGCGGCTCGTTCGCGTATCTGCACCTGGGGACCGGGCTGGGCGCCGGGCTGGTGCTGGACGGCGGGATCTTCCGCGGGGAGCGCACCGGCGCGGGCGAGTTCGGGCACCAGGTGGTGCAGCTGGACGGTCCGCTGTGCGGCTGCGGCAACCGCGGCTGCATCGAGGCGATGTGCCTGGCCGCGGTCGAGCGCGGGGACACGGCGGGCGCCGCGTACCTGCTGGGCGTCGGCGCCGCCAACCTCGTCTCGCTGCTCGACATCGACCGGGTGGTGCTCGGCGGGCGCACGGTGCTGGCCGACGAGGAGCTGTTCGGCCGGGAGGTCGCGGCGGTGCTGACCGAGCGCACGGCGCGTTCCGCGGGGCGCACGGTGCCGGTCTCGGTCGCCCCCGGCGGCACCCGGGTGGTGGCCGACGGCGCCGCGCTGCTCGTGCTGGCCTCGGTGTTCGGCGGCGCGGTGGTCGGCTGACGGACGGCGGGCCGCCGCGTTCTGCGAGGATCGGACCCGTGACAGACCCCCGCGCCCCGATCAGGTCCGGCGTGCCCGAGCACGGCCGGGTGCCCAAGTACTACGCCGTGAAGACCCGGCTGGAGGCCGTGCTCGACGAGTTGGGCGAGGGCGGACTGCTGCCGACCGAGCGGGAGCTGGCGGCCACGTTCGAAGTCGCGCGGGAGACCGTGCGGCAGGCGCTGCGCGAGCTGCTGATCCAGGGCCGGGTGCGGCGCAAGGGGCGCGGCACGGTGGTGGCGGGGCCGAAGCTGGAGCAGCCGCTGTCGCTGGCGAGCTACACCGAGGGCGTCCGGCGGCAGGGCCGGGTCCCGAGCCGCACCCTGATCACCCTGGAGAAGCTGGCCGCCGATCCGGTGCTGGCGGGTGAGCTGCGGATGCCGGCCGGTGAGCAGGTCTGGCACATGGAGCGGGTGCTGCTGGCCGACGACGAGCGGGTCGGGCTGGAGAGCACCTACACGTCGGTGGCCCGGCTGCCGGACCTGGAGCGGGACTTCGCCCCCGACTCGTCCTTCTACGCCTATCTGCGCGACCGGCTGGGCGTGGAGCTGGTCTCGGCCGACGAGCGGATCGAGACGGTGCTCGCGTCACCGCGCGAGGCGCTGCTGATCGGCACGCCGCCCGCGCTGCCGATGCTGCTGCTGCACCGGACGAGCCGGGACGCGGAGGGCGCGCCGGTCGAGCGGGTGCGCTCGCTCTACCGCGGCGACCGGTTCAGTTTCACCACCCAGATGTCGAAGGAGTAGCCGTCCCTCGGCGAGGCCCGTGCCCGCAGTTTGATCACGAAACGATAACGGGTCTAGTCCAAAGCTTGCTGGGCTGTTCACCATCGGTTCATGCCCGAGATACGAACGCTTCCGAACGCCCGAGCACCTTTGGGCCCCATGAGAGTCCTGATCGTCGGCGCCGGTGCGCTCGGCACGATGCACGCCTGGCACGCCGTCCACCGCGGCCATGAGGTCGTCCACCTGGAACGCGAGCGGGAGGCCCGCGGCGCCTCCGTCCGCAACTTCGGCCTGGTCTGGGTCGGCGGCCGGTCGGCCGGCGAGGAGCTGCGGACCGCGCTGCGGGCCCGCGAGCTGTGGCAGGACATCGGCGCCAAGGTGCCGGGGACCGGCTTCCGCGCCAACGGCTCGCTGACCGTGGTCCGCACCGCCGCCGAGCGGGCCGTCGCCGACGAGGTGATCGCCCGCCCCGACGCCGCCGAGCGCGGCTTCACGTGGCTGGACGCCGCCGCCGCCCGGGAGCACAACCCGGTGCTGCGCGGCGACATCGCCGGGGCCCTGCTGTGCGAGCGGGACGCCGCCGTCGAGTCCCGGGTCGCGCTGCCCGCGCTGCGCGAGCACCTGGCGGCGACCGGCCGCTACACGTTCCTGCCCGGCCGCGAGGTCCGCGAGGTCGGACCGGGCACGGTCCGCGACGACCACGGCCAGACGCACCGCGGCGACAGCGTCGTGCTGGCCACCGGGGCCTGGCTCTCCGGGCTGGTGCGCGAACTCGCTCCCGAACTGCCGGTGCGCCGGGTGCGGTTGCAGATGGCGCAGACCGAACCGCTGGGCGAACGGCTGACCACCTCCGTCGCCGACGCCGACAGCTTCCGCTACTACCCGGCGTACGAGGGCGCCGCGCTCGACGCGCTGCGCGCCGGACAGCCGCAGCCGCCGGTGGCGGCCGCGCACCGGATGCAGCTGCTGATGGTCCAGCGCCTCGACGGCGGGCTGACCATCGGCGACACCCACGAGTACGACGAGGCCTTCGACTTCGACGTCGTCGAGGACCCGTACGACCACCTGCTGGAGCGGGCCGCACAGCTGCTCGGCCGGCCGCTGCCGCGCATCGCGCGCCGCTGGGCCGGGGTGTACGCGCAGTGCGTGGACACCGCGCGGGTGGTGCACCGCCAGGAGGTGCTGGACGGCGTGTGGCTGGTCACCGGGCCCGGCGGGCGCGGCATGACGTGTTCCCCGGCGATCGGTGAGACGACCGCCGACGCATTGGGCTGGTGAGAAAGGGATGACGAACATGACGAACCTGACGGACCACGGCATCGGACTGGTCGTGCTCGACATGGCCGGGACCACGGTCGCCGACGGCGGCCTCGTGGAGCAGGCCTTCTCGCGCGCCGCCGAGCGCCTCGGGGTGGAGCCGGGCAGCGCGGACCACGAGAAGAAGCTCGACTACGTCCGCGCGACGATGGGCGAATCGAAGATCACCGTCTTCCGCGCGCTCTTCGGCGACGAGGAGACCGCCCAGCGCGGCAACGCGGCCTTCGAGACCGCCTACGCCGAACTGGTCGACGGCGGACGCTGCGCACCGCTGCCCGGCGCCGCCGAGACGATCGGACGGCTGCGCGCCGACGGCCGCACGGTCGTGCTGACCACCGGCTTCTCGCGCACCACCCAGGACGCGATCCTGGACGCGCTCGGCTGGCGGGACATCGCGGACCTCACCCTGTGCCCGGCCGACGCCGGGCGCGGGCGCCCGTACCCCGACCTGGTGCTCGCCGCCCTGCTGCGCACCGGGGCGGCCGACGACGTACGGGAGATCGCCGTGGCCGGCGACACCTCGTACGACATGCTCTGCGGACGGCGCTCCGGCGCCGCACTGGTCGCCGGCGTCCTGACCGGCGCCCACGACGAGGCCGCGCTGCGCGAGGCGGGCGCCACCCACGTCCTGGCCTCCGTCGCGGACCTCCCGGACGCGCTGGCCGGGCTCACGGCGGCCACCGGGGCGGGGCGGCAGCGATGAGTACGGAGCCGGGCGGGCCCGAGGAGGCCCGGACCCCGCGCGCGGTGCGCAGCGGCATCCGCTTCGACCACGTCAGCGTCCGGTACGGCGACCTGACGGTGCTCGACGCGCTCGACCTCACCGTCGAGCCGGGCGAGGTACTGGCCCTCCTCGGCCCGTCCGGCTCCGGCAAGACCACCGCCCTGCGGGCGGTCGCCGGCTTCGTGCGGCCGTCCGCCGGGCGGGTGCTGATCGGCGGGCAGGACGTCACCGACCTGCCGCCGCACCGGCGCGGCATCGGGATGGTCGTCCAGCAGTACGCCCTCTTCCCGCACCTGCGCGTCGACCAGAACGTCGCCTTCGGCCTGCGGGCGCAGCGCGCGCCCCGGGCCGTGATCCCCGGCCGGGTCGCCGAGGCACTGGAGATGACGGGGATGGCCGGCTACGCCCGGCGCTATCCCCGCGAGCTGTCCGGCGGCCAGCAGCAGCGCGTCGCGATCGCCCGCGCGCTCGCCATCCGCCCCGGTGTCCTGCTGCTCGACGAGCCGCTGTCCGCGCTCGACGCGCAGTTGCGCTCGGGCATGCTCGCCGAGCTGGCGCGGCTGCACCGCGAACTGCCCGACGTCTCGATCCTGTACGTCACCCACGACCAGATCGAGGCGCTCACCCTCGCCGACCGCATCGCGGTCATGGACAAGGCGCGGCTGCAGGACTGCGGCACCCCGCAGGACCTCTACCGGCGCCCGCGCACCGAGTTCACCGCCTCCTTCGTCGGCAGCGCGAACCTGCTGCCGGTGCGGGTCGGCGCCCTGGGCGCCGTGCACTTCGGCGACGCGGTGCTGCGCGCCGCGGAACTGCCGGAGGGCGCCGCCGAGGGCGCCGAGGCGACGCTGTGCGTCCGCCCGCACGCCCTCCGCCTGGCAGCGGCCGACAACGACGGCGCCAACACGCTCCGCGGCAAGGTCACCGGCGTCCAGTGGCGGGGCTCGACCCACCGCCTGCTGGTCGCCGCCGACGGCCACGAGCTTCGCGCGGACGTCGGCGACCTGCGGCAGCCGCCGCAGCCCGGCACGGAGATCACCCTCGCCTTCGACGCGGAGGACACCGTACTGCTGCCCGCAGGGGTAGGAGCCCCGACCCATGACTGACCTGACGATGGAGACGGCGCAGGAGGGGACGGGGCAGGGCGTCCCCGCAGGGAATCAAACGAATCCGACCGAAACTGCGAAGACGACACGCGCGTTTGGTTCCCGAGGAGACGCCCCGCCGCGGCGCCGACCCCCCAGACGGCAGCACACGACCCGCTGGCTCTGGACGCTCCCACCCGTGGCGGCCCTCGCGCTCGCGTTCCTCTACCCCCTCGCGCTCGTCGTCCAGCAGTCGTTCACCCCGGAAACGGGCGGCGGCGGGCACAACCTCTCCGGCTACACCGAGGTCTTCGCCGAAACGGGCTTCCGCACAGCGCTCTGGACGACCATCTGGATAGCCGTCGGCTCGACAACCGGCTGCCTGGTCCTGGGCTTCGCGCTCGCGCTCGTCATCGCCTTCGTCCCCTTCCCCGGCGGCAAAGCCCTCAGCCGCTTCATCGACGTCTTCCTCGCCTTCCCCTCCTTCCTGATCACCCTCGCCCTGCTCTTCGTCTACGGCACCGCCGGCATGGCCAACGGCCTGTGGACCGACGCGACCGGCGCGGCAAGCGGCCCCGTCGACTTCCTGCACACGCCCTGGGGCGTCCTGCTCGCGGAGATCACCTACTTCACGCCGTTCGTGATGCGCCCGCTGCTCGCCGCGTTCTCCCAGGTCGACACCGCGCAGATCGAGGTCGCGGCCTCGCTCGGCGCGAAGGCGCCGCGGATCGTGCGGCAGGTGATCCTGCCGGAGGCGCTGCCGTCGCTCGCGGCGGGCGGCAGCCTCGTGCTGGTGATGTGCCTGAACGAGTTCGGCATCGTGCTCTTCACCGGGGCCAAGGACGTCACCACGCTGCCGATGCTCGTCTACGGCAAGGCGATCCTGGAGTCGGACTACACCGGCGCCTGCGTCGTCGCGGTCGTCAACATCGTCCTGTCGGTCGCCCTCTACGGGCTGTACCGCTTCGTCGTCGCCACAACAGCCGCCGGAGGCCGCCGTGCTGGTGCATAGCCGCAGCGGCCGGTGGGCCGTGTGGACCGTCTTCCTCGTCCTGTTCCTTCCCCTGTTCGCGCTGCCGTTCGCGGTGATCGCCCTCGCGTCCTTCGCGACGAACTGGAGCGGCGCGCTGCCCTCCGGCCCGACGCTCGCGCACTACCAGGACATCACCCGCGGCGAGTCGCTGGACGCGCTCACCACCAGCCTGGTCACCGCGCTGGCCGCGAGCGTGCTCGCGCTGGTCGTCGGCGGCTGGGCGGCGCTGGCCGCCGACGGGCTGCGCGGCGGCTCGAAGCGGGCGCTGGACGCGCTGTTCATGCTGCCGGTCGCGGTGCCGTCGGTGGTGGTCGGGCTCTCCCTGCTGGTGGCGTTCTCCAAGCCGCCGCTGCTGCTCAACGGCACCCGCGGCATCGTCGTCCTCGCCCACGCGGTGCTGGTCACGGCCTTCGCGTACCAGTCCGTCACGGCCGCCGCGGCACGCCTGGACCCCGCCTACGAGCAGAGCGCGGCGAGCCTGGGCGCCCGTCCCGGGTACGTGCTGTGGCGAGTGAAGGTGCCGCTGCTGCTGCCGTCCCTCACCGCGGCGGCCGGCCTCTGCTTCGCCCTGTCGATGGGCGAGCTGAGCGCCACGATGATGCTCTACCCGCCCGACTGGCTCCCGCTGCCGGTCAAGATCTTCGGTGCCACCGACCGGGGTTCGCTCTTCTCCGGAGCCGCCCTCGCCGTGGTGCTGATGGTGACGACGCTCGTCGTCCTGCTCGGCGTGAGCCGGATCCGCACCCGGGCCGCCTACCGCTGACCGCACCCCCCGACCCCACCGCACCGACCCCTCGCCCTTCCCTCACCCAGCAAGGAGATCGATCCGCCATGCCCGCACCCAGCCGTACCCCGCTCGCCGCCGTCGCCTGCGCTCTGGTCCTCGCCGGCTCGCTCACCGCCTGCGGCGGCGACTCCGCCGCGAGTGACGCCAAGGAGATCACCGTCTACAGCGCCGACGGCCTCAAGGCCGACGACGGCTCCGGCTTCTACGACAAGGCCTTCAAGGACTTCACCGCCAGGACCGGCATCAAGGTGAAGTACGTCGAGGGCGGCTCGGGCGAGATGGTGCAGCGCCTGGTCCGCGAGAAGTCCAACACCCAGGCCGACGTCGTCATCACCCTGCCGCCGTTCATCCAGCAGGCCGACGGCAAGGGGCTGCTGGAGGCGTACAAGCCGGCCGGCTCCGAGAAGGTCGCCGCCGGCGACAAGGACGCGGCCGGCAAGTGGACCTCGGTCGTCAACAACTACTTCTGCTTCATCTACAACACCAAGGAGCTGAAGGCGGCACCCAAGACCTGGGACGACCTGCTCGACCCGAAGTACAAGGGCAAGCTGCAGTACTCCACGCCGGGCGTCGCCGGCGACGGCACGGCGGTCGTCATCAAGGCGATCCACGACTTCGGCGGCCTGGAGCCGGCGATGGCGTACCTGAAGAAGCTGCAGACCAACAACGTCGGGCCCTCGAAGTCGACGGGCGCGCTCGCGCCCAAGGTCGACAAGGGCGAGCTGCACGTCGCCAACGGCGACGTGCAGATGAACTACGCCGACATGAGGACCATGCCGAACCAGGGCATCTTCTTCCCCGCCCCGAACTCCGGCGGCAAGCCCACCAGCTTCGCCCTCCCGTACGCGGCGGGCCTGGTCAAGGGCGCCCCGCACACCGAGAACGGCAAGAAGCTGCTGGACTTCCTGCTCACCCCCGAGGTGCAGCGGGAGGTCTCCTCGATCGGCGGCGGCTTCCCGGCGCGGACCGATGTGACGGCCACCGACGCGAACGCGGCCAAGCTGAAGGCGATCATGTCCGGCGTCGAGATCTTCACGCCCGACTGGGTCACGGTGAACACCGAGCTGACGACGTACGTCGACGCCTGGAAGAAGGCGACGGGCAGCTGACGGGAAAACCGTGCCGTGGCTGATCAGCGGCTGAGACGGCCGGGGCGTACGCCGTGCGCCCCGGCTAGGCTGAGCAGCGCAGCCGTACACCTGGACAGGAGAACACGCCCGTGTCGCATCGCAAGCCGATCGAATCCTGGCTCACCGACATGGACGGGGTGCTGATCCACGAGGGCACGCCGATCCCCGGCGCCGACGCCTTCATCAAGCGGCTGCGGGAGTCCGGCAAGCCGTTCCTGGTGCTGACCAACAACTCCATCTACACCGCCCGTGACCTGCACGCCAGGCTGTCGCGGATGGGTCTCGACGTGCCCGTCGAGAACATCTGGACCTCGGCGCTGGCCACCGCGAAGTTCCTCGACGACCAGCGCCCCGGCGGTACGGCGTACGTGATCGGCGAGGCCGGGCTGACGACCGCGCTGCACGACGTCGGCTACATCCTCACCGACGCCGAGCCCGACTACGTGGTGCTGGGCGAGACCCGCACCTACAGCTTCGAGGCGCTCACCAAGGCCATCCGGCTCATCAACGGCGGTGCGCGCTTCATCTGCACCAACCCCGACGAGACCGGCCCGTCGGCCGAGGGCCCGCTGCCCGCCACCGGCTCGGTCGCCGCGCTGATCACGAAGGCCACCGGCAAGGACCCGTACTTCGTCGGCAAGCCGAACCCGCTGATGATGCGGGCCGGGCTGAACGCGATCGGCGTGCACTCCGAGACCAGCGCCATGATCGGCGACCGGATGGACACCGACGTCCTGGCCGGGCTGGAGTCGGGCATGGAGACCTTCCTGGTGCTGACCGGCCTGACGTCCAAGGCCGACATCGACAAGTACCCCTTCCGGCCCTCCCGTGTCGTGAACTCCATCGCGGACCTGGTCGACGAGATCTGAGCTCCGGCACCCTGTGTGACCGGCACCCCCTGATGGCGTAACCAAACGCCGTCCGGGGTGCGGCGGAACCCCCGTGGATGGATGTTCGAAGCACCGGGTCCGCTGGCCGTACCCGGCCGAGCGGAGGTTCCCCCGATGCGAGATATCCGACGACCGGCAGCCGCCGGTGCGGCCGTTCTGTTCATGCTCAGTGGCGCTGTCCCGGCATTCGCCGACCAGACTTCGGCGACGGCCTCGGGGACGGTGAGCGTCACCCCGGGCAAGACCTGGGCGGGCGCGGTCATCACGCTGCACGTGAAGAGCGCGTGCCGCTCGGCGAACCGGGCCAAGGCGAGTGCCGAGGTCTTCGTGAGTTCCGTGACGCTGGCGCCGCCGGTGGACGGGCGCGACGGACTGGTCAGTGACGCGTCCATCCGCTCCGACGCGGTGGCGGGCACCTACGCCGTCTCCGTCGAGTGCGACGGCAAGACCCACGCCGCCGAGGGCAGCGTGGTCATCATCAACAGCGTCAACCCCGTCGAGCCGGTGAAGCCCGTCAAGCCCGTGCGGCCCGAGCCGCTCTGGCCGACGGCCCCGGTCCCGGCCGGCGGCGGCGGAGCGGCGCAGCTGGCCGCGGGCCCCGCGGAAGCGGGCCCCGGCAACGCCTCGGTGCTGGCCATCGGCGGTGCGGCAGCGGTGTCGTTCGCGGCCGTGGCGGTGTACCGCCGACGCCGCGACGGTTAGGCCGCGGTGCCGGACGAGGAACGTACCCCGGTCGGCGGCCGCACCTGGGTCGCGGTCGCCGTGGGGCTGGTGCTCTTCGCCGCCTGGGTGCTGGGTGACCCCGGCGGCGGAACGGAACCGGTCGGGCGCGGCGCCCAGCCGACCGCCGGAGCCGAGGAGCGCCCGCCGGAGGTCTACGCCCCGCACACCCCGCTGGCGGACTCCAGGCCGCTGCGGCTGGACATCGCGTCGATCGGGCTGCACGCCCGCATCGTCGAACGGGGCCTGGCCAACGGCGCGGTCGACCCGCCGCCGTACAGCACCCCGGACGTCGCGGGCTGGTTCCGCGGCGGCCCGGCGCCGGGCGCGGCCGGCGCCGCCCTGCTCGTCGGCCATGTGGACACCGAGACCAGGCCCGCGGTCTTCTACGGTCTGAGCACCGTGACGCGGGGCGCTGCGGTGGAGATCGGGCGGGCGGACGGCTCCGTCGCGGAGTTCACCGTCGAAGGGGTCGAGGTCGTCGACAAGGACCACTTCTCCGCGGACCGGGTCTACGGCGCGGGCACCCGGCCGGAGCTGCGGCTGATCACGTGCGGCGGCACGTTCGACCGCGAGAAGCGCGCGTACTCCGCGAACGTGGTCGTCTTCGCCGCCCTGACCGGCTCGCACCAGGGCTGATCGGCGGGGTTCGGCAGGACTTCGGTGCGGCGCCCGGCCGGCAACCCGCTCCCCCCGGAGCAGCCGGCCGGGCGCATCTCACCCTCGGGCGCCTGGACTGCGGGAGTGGTCCGGCGCGGCCGGGGGTGGCTGGGGGAGCCCTGGGGCGGACTCGGCGGCCTCGGCCGCGGAGTCGGGCAGCAGGGCGCGGAAGCGGATCAGCACGGCACCGTCGACGGCGTGGTGCACCTGGACGCCGTCGATGTGCGCACCCCTCTCCGCGTGGTCGGCGAGCCGCTGGCACAGGGCGGTCGCGGCGTACGAATGCGGCGGGGCGGGCGGGACCGTGAGCGGTTTGTCGTAGCCGTAGTCGGTGACCGAGACCGTACATCGCGCCCCGTCGACCCCCAGCGTCACGCGGTAGCGGTGCGCGAACCCGTGGTCGACGACGTAGCCGCACGCCAGGGTGATCGCATCCGCCAGCTGCGCGCTGACCTCGCCGTACGGCCCCAGGGTGTCGAGCGCGGCACACGTCATCCTGGCGGCCAGATCGTCGCTGCCCGGGGCGCGGTGCAGCGAGAACGTCCAGGAGAGATCGAGAGTCGATCGCCGCGGGTCGGAGAGGGGGAGTCGCGAGATCGCCGCAAGCTTCGCCATGACGCCGGTCCACGTCCTGCAGAATCGGAGGCGCTGGAGCCCGGTTGGGCTCTGCCTGGAGCGGACCGGGGTCCAGGGGCCGCGTAGCAACCCTAGAACAGGCGAACGCCCCGCCGCTAGGGCATCTTGACGAGACGTCATTGCGTGAGTACTCAGTGCGATGCTTCCGGCCACGCCCCGGGCGGCGCCCGCTCAGGCGGTGGGCGGCAGGGGAGTCGGGGCGGCGGGCGCGAGCAGCAGCAGGACGACGTCGTCGCCCAGCGAGCCGCCCGCGTGGCGCAGCAGGTCGGCGTAGACCCGCTCGACGGCCGTCTCCAGGTTCTGCGCCAGCCCCGCCACCAGGGCGCCGACCCGGTCGGCGAGGGGGTAGAAGGAGCCGTCCTGCGCGCTGCGGGCCTCGATCACCCCGTCCGTGCACAGCACGAGCACGTCCGTGCCGCAGAGCGGTGCCTGCCAGGCCGCGGGCACGCCCTTGACCAGCGCGCCCAGGCCCAGCGGCACCCACGGGTCGGGCGGGTCCAGCGTCGTCACCGTGCCGTCGGCGGCGACGCGCAGCGGGGCCACGTGGCCGTAGTGCAGGAGGTCGACGGAGCCGGGGCCGTCGAACTCGACGAACAGGGCGGTGGTGAACTCGCCGGTGCCGACATGCCGCTGCACGCTCGCCTCGACGCGCTGCGCGACCCGGGTCAGCCCGCCTTCGTCGTACGCGGCCTCGCGGAACGCGCCGAGCACCACCGCCGCGGTCTGCACGGCGTCCAGGCCCTTGCCGCGCACGTCGCCGATGAGCGCGCGCACGCCGTGCGGGGTGTCCAGGACGGAGTACAGGTCGCCGCCGATCTGGGCCGCGTCCGCCGCCGAGACGTACCGGACGGCGAGCCGGACGTCGCCGACCCGGTCGCCAGGGGGCCGCAGCAGGGCGCGCTGGGCGGCCTCGGCGACCGAGGTGATCGCGCTGAAGGCCCGCTGCCCGGTCTCGCGCCGCCACGCGATGTAGGCGCTGAACAGGCTCACCACCAGGTAGGTGGTGAACTGGCCGGTGAGCAGGACCCAGTCGTGGATCTCCACGACCCCGTTGTACGGCGCGAGCAGCACCTGCGAGGCGAGGCCCAGGGCGGCGACGAGCAGGGTGCGCAGCCAGGTCGTCGTGATGGACGCCAGTGCCGGGGCGACCACCATGCCGGGCCCGATGTAGTGGTCCCGGCCGGCCGCCAGGTCCGTCACCGACACGACGGCGATGGCGAGCAGCGGAAGCCCCATGCCCTGGCGGGACAGGACGCTCTCCTCCAGGGACCGCAGCGCGCCGACGATCCTCGCATTTCTCACATACCGAACCTACCGGCTCGGCTCAGTCGGGGCCGGGTCGCGTCAGGTGGTCGTCCAGCTCGTCGAGGACCAGCCGGTCGGTGCGCACCTGCCCGGTGCGGTACGCGGCACGGCCCACCAGGTGCGCCGCCACTGGCACCGTCATCAGCTGGAACGTCCCGATCAGCACCAGGGTGCCGAGGTCCACCCAGGAGCGCAGCCGCAGCGCCACCCCCAGCAGGACCAGCAGCAGCCCCAGGACCTGCGGCTTGGTCGCCGCGTGCATCCGGGTCAGGGTGTCGGGCAGCCGCAGCAGCCCGATCCCGGCCACGCAGCAGAGCACGGCGCCCAGCAGCAGGCACACCGCCGCGACCCAGTCGCACGCGGATCCCCAGCTCATGGCGTCCCCCCGCTCATGGCGTCCCCCCGCCCACGCGTCCTCCGGCTCATGACGCGTCCTCGTCCCGGAAGGCGATGAAGCGGGCGATGGCGACCGAGCCGGTGAAGCCGAGGAAGGCCAGCACCAGCAGGACCGGCAGCGAGTACGGGGTGCGGTCGGCCGCCGCCTGCGCGCCCAGACCCGCGACGACGACGGCCAGCAGCGCGTCCACCGCCACCGCCCGGTCGAGCATCGACGGGCCGCGCACCAGCCGGACGAAGACCATCACCCCGGCCGCGATCAGCAGGCCGAGCACGGCCCCGGTGACCCATTTCACGCCGTGCCTCCAGAATCGAGCGCGGCGATCTCCGCGCGGGTGCCGAAGGCGCGCACCACCAGCGTCTCCAGCCGGCGCACCCCGTCCCTGGCCTCGTCGCTGTCCGCGCCCATGACGTGCACGAACAGCGTCGCGGTGGAGCGCTGGACCTCCAGCACGGCGCTGCCGGGCACCGCCGAGACGGCGATCGCGGTGGCCGTGAGCATCAGGTCGCCGGGGCAGCGCAGCCGGACCGCCAGCACCGCGCAGGGCAGCGGGCCGGGGGACAGGACCTGCCGGACGGTCCGCAGCCCCGAGGCGGTCAGATCGACGAGGAAGAGCGCGGCGAACCGCACTAGGCCGACCGGGTGAATCCGCAGCCCCAGGCCGAGCGGCGGCAGCGGGAAGACCAGGCAGAGCACGACCGCCACGACCACCCCGGTGATCACGTTCGCCGCCGTGACGCTGCCCCACAGCAGCACCCAGACGACGACGAGCCAGCCGACCAGCGGCCACTGATGTCCTCGCAGGGTGCGCACGGTGGCGATCCTCACAGAGCGGGACCGTTCCGCAGGTGAGCCGCGACCTGTGGGGAACCTGTGCTCACCCGCCGGAACCAACGCATCCCCCGGAAGCGTTCTTGCAGGGGATGAACAAGACAATCAGGCGTGCGTCGGTCTTCAGCCTCCTGCTCGTCCTCGCGGTCATGGTGCGGGTGACGTGGGTGCAGGCGGTGGACGGCCGGGCGCTCGCGGACGACCAGCACAACCGGCGGAACATCATCGCGCAGTACGCGAACCCGCTCGGGGACATCGTCGTGGGCGGAAAGCCGGTGACGGGCTCCACCACGACCAGCGGCGGGGACCTGCGCTACAAGCGCACCTACCCCGGCGGCGGCCTGTACTCGGCGGTCACCGGCTACAGCTCGCAGGTCTACGGCGCCACGCAGCTCGAGGGCATCTACCGCGGCGTCCTGGGCGGCACCGACCCGCGGCTGGGGAGCCTGCCCGACGCGCTCACCGGCAAGGCCGCAGAACCGGGCGACGTGATCACCACCATCGCCCCCGCCGTCCAGGAGGCCGCCTTCAAGGGGCTCGGCGACAAGAAGGGCGCGGCCGTCGCCCTCGACCCGGCGACCGGCCGGATCCTCGGCATGGTCAGCACCCCCAGCTACGACCCCTCGAAGATCTCGGGCGGTTCGAACGCGGACGGCTCGGCGTGGCAGGCCCTGCAGGCCGACAAGGACCAGCCCATGCTCAACCGGGCCCTGCGCGCCGCGTACCCGCCGGGATCGACGTTCAAGCTGGTGGTCGCCGCGGCCGCGCTGGAGAACGGGCTCTACCCGACGATCGACGAGCCGACGAAGAGCCCCAACCCGTACCCGCTGCCGAACTCCTCGCGGAAGCTCGTCAACGAGTCGGCCTCCGCGCCCTGTGAGAACGCGAGCATCAACGTCGCGCTCCAGTACAGCTGCAACAACGTCTTCGGGAAGATGGCCGTCGACCTCGGCCAGGACAAGGTGCGCGCCACCGCCGAGAAGTTCGGCTTCAACACCGCCGACCTGGACGTTCCGGTGCGCGCGGCCAAGAGCAGCTACCCGAAGGGCATGGACGCGGCGCAGACCGCCCTGTCCGGCATCGGGCAGTTCGACGACACCGCGACCCCGCTGCAGATGGCGATGGTCGTCGCGGCCCTCGCCAACGGCGGCGAGCTGGCGAGCCCGCACATGGTCTCGCAGGTCACCGACGGCAACGGCGCCGTGCTGCAGTCCTACCCGGACGGGAAGAGCACGCGCGCGGTCAGCGCGGACACCGCGCGGAAGCTGCGCGAGGCGATGGTCAACGTCGTGGACCACGGCACCGGCTCCAACGCGAAGATCAGCGGGATCGAGGTCGGCGGCAAGACCGGCACCGCCCAGCACGGCGAGAACAACAGCGGGACGCCGTACGCCTGGTTCGTCTCCTACGCCGACGACGGCAAGGGCCACCGGGTCGCGGTCGCCGTGGTCGTCGAGCAGTCGGACGCGGCCCGCTCGGAGGTCAGCGGGAACGGGCTGGCGGCGCCGATCGCGAAGGCGATGATGAAGGCCGCGTTGACAACAGGTTGAGCGGGGATCACGGCGGGTGGTCGCCGGGCGGTGTTTTGAGACGTTGTGTTGCGCGCGGTGAACGTCTTGAGACAGCGGGGGGCGAAGGGGTGGCTGGGACCACAGCCGCTTCCTAGGGTCGGGGTGTCCGAACTCACCCCGCGCTGGAGGACCCCTGTGCGTAAGAGAGCGATCGTTTCGGCCGTGAGCGCCGCCGGCCTGCTGCTGGCGATCCCGGCATCCGCCGCCGACGCAGGACCGGGCGCGCCCGGCATCGGCGACGCGTACTACCCGACGTACGGCAACGGCGGGTACGACGTGTCCCACTACGACCTGCGGCTGAAGTACCAGCCCGCCACCGACGAGCTGGAGGGCACCGCGACCCTGCTGGCCACCGCCACCCAGGGGCTGACCCGCTTCAACCTCGACTTCGCGCTGGACGTCAGCGAGGTCCGGGTCAACGGCCGGGTCGCGAAGTTCGCCACCAGCGGCGAGCAGGAGCTGGAGATCACCCCGGCCACCCCGCTCGCCAAGGGCCAGCAGGCCACCGTCGTCGTCCGCTACTCGGGCGTGCCCGGCAAGGTGAAGCGCTACGGCTTCACGTCCTGGCAGCGGACCCCCGACGGCGGCGTCGCCGCGAACGAGCCGGAATCCGCCTGGTGGTGGTTCCCCAGCAACGACCACCCGCTGGACAAGGCCACCTACGACGTCTCGGTGCTCGTCCCCGACGGCACGGCGGCGATCAGCAACGGCGTGCTGGTCTCGCAGACCTCGAAGATCGGCTGGACGCGCTACAACTGGCGGCAGAACAAGCCGCAGGCCACGTACCTGGCCACGCTCGCGGTCGGCAAGTTCGACATCACCACCAGCACCACCGCCAACGGGCTGCCCGTCATCAACGCCTACAGCAAGGACCTCGGCGACAACGACGGCGCCGCCCGCGCGAGCGTCGAGCGCACCGGCGAGATCATCGACTGGGAGAGCGAGTACTTCGGCCCGTACCCGTTCAGCGCCGCAGGCGGCTACGTCCCGAACGTGCCCACGCGCTACGCCATCGAGACGCAGGGCCGGGTCTTCTACAGCCCCCGGCAGTTCGCGGCCGGCTCGAACCCCTCGCTCGTCGTCCACGAACTGGCGCACCAGTGGTGGGGCGACAGCGTCTCGGTCGCCCACTGGTCCGACATCTGGCTCAATGAGGGCTTCGCCAGTTACGCACAGTGGCTGTGGTCGGAGTACCAGGGCGAGGGCACCACGCAGGAGCTCGCCGACTGGGTCTACGACCAGCACCCGGCCGACGACCCGTTCTGGACCGTGAAGCCCGGCGATCCCGGCGCGGAGAACCAGTTCGACAACGCCGTCTACGACCGGGGCGCGCTCGCCATCCAGGCGCTGCGCAACACGATCGGCGACACGGCGTTCTTCACCCTGCTCAAGGAGTGGCCGACGCAGCACCGGTACGGCAACGGCTCCATCGCCCAGTTCCAGCAGCTCGCCGAGAAGCTCTCCGGCAAGAAGCTCGGGCCGCTCTTCCAGACCTGGCTCTTCACCGCGTCCAAGCCGGCGGCGCCGGCGGCGGCCCCCAGGGCGGGCGCGCTGCGCGCGGCGCCGGCCGCCCCGCAGGCGGAGCCGAAGTCCTGGAAGCAGATCGAGGCGACGCACACCGCGCACAACCGGTGAGCCGGCCGAAAGGTCAGCGCGCCAGGACCGCCCGCACGTAGGGCGTCCGTGACAGGAGCTCGCCGGCCGCCCGGTCGGCGAGCCCCGTCAGGGGCCCCGCCAGCACGGTGTAGGCCAGCCCGAGCGCGACCAGGGCCATGGTCGCGGCGAGCATCGTGCGGGGGAGCGCGGCGGTGGTGGTGATGGAACGGCCGCTCAGCGACGCCGACTCGGGGCGCCCGGCGGGCATCGGGGTGTCCTCGTCGGAGTCGTCCTGGTCGTCATCGTCGTCGGTCTCCAGGACGGTGCCGTCCGCGCACAGATCGGGCGGCGCGGCCCGCCAGAACGCCAGGTTCCAGACCTTGACCAGCGCGTAGAGCGTCAGCAGGCTCGTCACCACCCCGCCGCCGACCAGGAGGTACGCCCAGACGCCGCCGTCGGCGACGCCCGCGCGCAGCAGTCCGAGCTTGCCGAGGAAGCCCGACAGCGGCGGGATCCCGGCGAGGTTCATGGCGGGCACGAAGAAGATCGCGGCCAGCAGCGGCGAGATCCTGGCGAGCCCGCCGAGCCGCTGCAGGTCGGTGGTGCCGCCCCGGCGCTCCACCAGGCCGGTGACGAGGAAGAGCGTGGTCTGCACGGTGATGTGGTGCGCGACGTAGAACACCGCGCCCGCGACGCCGCCGCGCGAGGCCAGCGCGATGCCGAAGACCATGTACCCGATGTGGCTGACGAGGGTGAACGACAGCAGCCGTTTGAGGTCGGTCTGCGCGACCGCCCCCAGGATCCCGACCACCATCGACAGCAGGGCGATCAGCATCAGCGGCTCGGCGAGCCGGGTGCCGGGGAACAGCAGCGTCTGGGTGCGCAGTATCGAGTACACGCCGACCTTGGTGAGCAGTCCGGCGAAGACGGCGGTGACGGGCGCGGGCGCGGTCGGGTAGGAGTCGGGGAGCCAGGCGGCGAGCGGGAAGACGGCCGCCTTGATGCCGAAGACGGTGAGCAGGGCCAGCTGCAGCACCAGCCGGATCCCGGCGGGCAGGTCGGCCAGCCGCACCGAGAGCTGCGCGAGGTTCATGGTGCCGGTGGCCGCGTAGACCATGCCGATCGCGACCAGGAAGAGCACCGAGGACAGCAGCGACACCACGATGTACGTGGCTCCCGCGCGGATCCGGGCCGCCGTGCCGCCGAGCGTCAGCAGCACGTAGCTCGCGGTCAGCATGATCTCGAAGCCGACGTAGAGGTTGAACAGGTCCCCGGACAGGAACGTGTCGGAGACCCCGGCGACGAGGATCAGGTACGCGGGGTGGAAGACCGACAGCGGGGTCGCCTCGTCGCGGTCGGCCATGCCCTGGCCGATGGAGTACACCAGCACGCACAGCGTCACCGCGGACGACACCACCAGCATCAGCGCCGACAGCCGGTCGGCGACCAGCGCGATGCCGATCGGGACCGGCCAGCCGCCCGCGTGCATCACCTGCGGCCCGTCCCGGTCGGCCGCCACCAGCAGGGCGACCGAGGCGGCCAGTACGGCGCTGAGAACGGCCGCGCTGATGAACCGCTGGATGCGGGGGAGCCGCAGTCCCACGGCGAGCTTGAGGCCCGCCGCGAAGAGCGGGAGGACGACGGGCAGCGGCAGCAGCGTGGTCGCGTTCACCGGTCGGCCCCCAGCACGTTGTCCCACAGCTCGTCGTCGAGGTCCTCGGAGTCCTCGGCCCGCGCCTGCCGGGCCCGGTCCGCGCGGATCACCGCCCGCAGCTCGGCCCGGGTCCCCTCGTGCTCGGCCCGCAGCGCGACCCGGATGTCCTCGACGTCGTCCTGGACGTCGTCGCTGCCGGTCAACTGCCAGCTGCGGTACGCCACCGCGAGCAGGAACGCGGTCAGCGCGAGGGTGATCACGATCGCGGTCAGCGCCATCGCCTGCGGGAACGGGTCGGAGACCGCCGCCGGATCGGTGCCGGAGGCCAGCAGCGGCGCCTTCCCCGACGGGCCCGAGGTGGCCAGCACCAGCAGGTTCACCCCGTTGCCGAGCAGGACGGCGCCGAGCAGGATGCGGGTCAGCGGGCGGGCGAGCAGCAGCGCCGTCCCGCAGGCGAACAGCACCCCGCCGGCGGCGATCAGGGCGATGGTGGCGGTCATGCCGTCCTCCTGGCTTCCTCGCGCTCGATCTGCTGGTCGATCTTGGCGCCGAGGCTGCGCAGCACGTCGAGGACGACCCCGAGGACCAGCAGGTAGACACCGAAGTCGAAGAGCACGGAACTGGGGACGTGCACGTCGCCGAAGAGCGGCAGCCGGGTGTGGAACACCCCGCCCGCCAGCACGTCCGAGCCGAGCACCAGCCCGCCCAGGCCCGTTCCCACGGAGACCATCAGGCCCGTGCCGAGCAGGAACCCGGCGTCGACGGGAGCGGCCTCCGCCAGCTCGTACCGGCCGCCCGCCAGATACCGCACGACGAGCGCGAGGCCCGCGACGAGCCCGGCGGTGAAGCCGCCGCCCGGCAGGCTCTCCGCGCAGAACAGCAGGTACAGCGAGAGCACGAGCACGGGGTGGAAGACCAGCCGCGCCACCACCTCGAAGACCACCGACCGCCGGTCGGGGTCGAGGGTGTCGCCCGCCGCCAGCCAGGTGCGCTCCGGCGCGGCGCGCGGACCGGCGCGCACCTCCGACGCCCACACGCCCGCCGCACCGCCCTCGTCCTGCGCGCGCGGCAGCGAGCCCGCCCGGCGGCGCAGGTAGACCAGGCTCGTCACGCCGACGGCGGCGACCGCCAGCACCGCCGACTCGCCCATCGTGTCCCAGGCGCGCAGGTCGACGAGGATCGTCGCGACGACGTTCTGCAGCCCGTCGTGCGCGGTCTCGGCGACCATGTCGGCGCCCGCGGCCGGATGCCTGCGGGCCGCCACCGCCAGGTACGTCAGACCCGCCGCGAGCGTGCCCGCGGTGACCCCGAGCGCGGCGTGCAGCGCCCGGCGCCACGCCGTCGCCGTCGGCGGGAAGCGGTGCGGCAGGCGGCGCAGCACCAGGACGAAGACGACGATGCTGGTCGTCTCCACCGTGAACTGCGTCAGCGCCAGGTCGGGCGCGCCCTGCAGCACGAACAGCACGGCCGTGCCGTATCCGGTCGTCCCGGCCAGCACCACCGCCTTCATCCGCTGCCGGGTCGGCAGGCACAGCACGCCCGCCGCCGCCACCGCGACCGCCACGGCGATCTGGGCGGCGTCGTCCCCCCAGCGCGGGGCGCCGCCCCACGCCCACGGCCGGTCGGTGAGCAGCGCCGCCGCCTCGGCGCCCGAGAAGACCAGCAGCGCCGTGCCGAGGTAGACCGGCAGCGAGCCGCGCTGGATGCTCCCGGTGAGCTGCAGCGCGAAGCGCTCCGTCTGCCACAGGATCTGGGCGAACGCCGTCTCGGCGGTCGGCAGCGCGAGCCGCTTGCCCCAGCGCACCAGCCGGTCCCGTACGACGAACAGCGCGACGCCGGCCGCCCACGCGATCTCCGACAGGGTGAGCGGCAGCCCGAAGCCGTGCCACAGGGCCAGGTGGTACGGGGTGCCCACGGACGGGAAGGCGGACGCGTACCGCTCCATCAGCGGCTGCAGCCGGCCCACCCCCGGGCCCAGTAGCAGTCCCGCCAGCGCCAGCAGCGCCGTGGGAGCCAGCAGGGCCGGGGCCGTGCGCCGCCGCGTGCTGCGCGCGGGCGGCAGGTCGGGCGACGTGGCCGGGCCGAAGGCGCCGTACAGGAAGCGCAGCGTGTACGCGGTGGTCAGGGCAGACCCGGCGACGGCGGCGTACAGGGTGAGCCGGTCGGCGGGGCCGCCGGCCCAGAGCGCGGCGAACGAGGCCTCCTTGGCGGCGAAGCCGAGGAAGGGCGGCAGGCCCGCCATGGACGCGCCCGCGAGGCAGGCGGTGCCGCAGACCAGTGGCATCGCGCGCGCCAGCCCGCCGAGGCGGCGGATGTCGCGGCTGCCGGTGGCGTGGTCGACGATGCCGACCACGAGGAACAGCGGCGCCTTGAACAGCGCGTGCGCCAGCAGCATGGTGGCGCCGGCCAGCGCGGTGTACCGGGACCCCGCCCCCACCAGCGCGGTGAGGAAGCCGAGCTGGCTCACCGTCCCGTAGGCGAGGATCCGCTTGAGGTCCGTCTCGCGCAGCGCCCGCCAGCCGCCGAGCAGCATCGTCGCGGTGCCGAGCGCCAGCGTCACGCCCCGCCAGGGCGCGACCGCGGCGAAGGCGGGGGAGAGCCGGGCGACGAGGTAGATGCCGCCCTTCACCATGGCCGCCGCGTGCAGATAGGCGCTGACCGGCGTCGGCGCCGCCATCGCGCCGGGCAGCCACAGGCTGAACGGCCAGACCGCGGACTTCGACAGCGCCCCGGCCAGCACCAGCACCAGGGCGACCGGCACCGCCGTGCCGCCCAGCGGCGGCGGGTGCGCGACGAGGGCGGAGATCCGGTACGTTCCGGCCGCCTGACCGAGCATCAGCAGGCCGACGAGCATCGCGAGGCCGCCGACCGTGGTGACGAGCAGCGCCTGCAGCGCGGAGCGCCGGTTGGCCTTCTTCACCGACAGGTGGCCGATGAGCAGGAACGAGAAGACGGTGGTCAGTTCCCAGAAGACGTACAGCAGGATCACGTCGTCGGCGAGGACCAGCCCCAGCATCGCCCCGGCGAAGGCGGTCAGGTTGCCCGCGAAGCTCGCCAGCCCCGGCTCGTCGTCGTCGAAGTACCCGCCGCAGTAGCCCAGTACGAGCGCCCCGACCCCGCCGACCAGCACCGTCAGCAGCAGCGCGAGGGCGTCGAGGCGCAGCGCGATGTCCAGCCCGAGGGCGGGCGCCCACCGCCACCGCTCGACGCGCACCGCGCCGCCGGCCACGGACCCCCACGCGGCGAACGCCCACACCGCGGTGGCGGCGGACGGCAGCGCGAGGACGAGGAAGGCGCGCCGGCCGAGCCACCGCACCAGAGGGGAGGCGCAGCCGGCGAGGACGAAGTGGGCGGTGACCAGGACGAGCACGCGGCGAACACTTCCCCCGCCCGGGCGGCACGGCCGACCGGCGCGCCAGACGTAGGCCAGGATCACCCATTGGGCGGGGTACCGCCCCCGCCCGGATCCGCCTACGGTCTGCATATGCCGGATGGAAAACTCTGGGGTATCAGCGACCTGCACGTGGCCTTCGCGGAGAACCGGAAGATCGTCGAGGGCCTGCGCCCCGAGTCGGACACCGACTGGCTGATCGTCGCGGGCGACGTCGGCGAGCTGACGGACGGCATCGAGTGGGCGCTGACGCTGCTCAGCGGCCGCTACGCCCGGGTGGTGTGGGCGCCCGGCAACCACGACCTGTGGACGCCCGCCGAGGACCCGGTCCAGTTGCGCGGCGACGAGCGCTACCGCCACCTGGTCGAGATGTGCCGGTCGCTGGGCGTGCTGACCCCGGAGGACCCGTACCCGGTCTGGGAGGGCGCGGGCGGCCCGGCCGTGGTGGCGCCGCTGTTCGTCCTCTACGACTACACGTTCCGCACCGAGACGGCTTCGACCAAGGAGGAGTCGCTCGCCCAGGCGTACAAGTCCGGGATCGTGTGCAGCGACGAGTTCCTGCTGCACCCGGACCCGTTCCCGAGCCGCGACGCCTGGTGCCGGGCCCGGGTGAAGGAGACCGAACGGCGGCTGCTGGACTGCGACCCGGCCCTGCCGCTGGTCCTGGTCAACCACTTCCCGCTGGTCCGCCAGCCCACCCGGATCCTGCACTACCCGGAGTTCGCCCAGTGGTGCGGCACCGAGCGCACGGCCGACTGGCACCAGCGCTTCACGGTGAGCGCGGTGGTCTACGGCCACCTGCACATCCCCAGGACCGCCTGGTACGACGGCGTCCGCTTCGAGGAGGTCTCGGTCGGCTACCCCAGGGAATGGAACCGCCCGGGTCACCCCAGAACCGTCCCCCGCCAGATCCTCCCGGCGCCGGCCGCCTGAGCCGCGCGCCCGCTTGCGCCGGTCGGGGCCGCCGAGCGCCGGGCGCCGGTGCGCGGAGGCTGGTCCGGCGGTGTGCGCGGTGGGAAGGTGAAGTCGTCATCCTCTGTCCGTGCATGTCAGGGAAGGTGGCGAAATGCCATGACCGAGCATCCGAACGCCGCGCTGGTCCGCCGGGGCTACCAGGCGTTCTCCCAGGGCGATATGGACACCCTCGGCGGGTTGATGACGGCCGACTGCGCCCACCATGTCCCCGGGAGCAACCCGCTCTCCGGTGACTTCGAGGGCGTGGAGGCGATCGTCGCCCACTACGCGGAACTCGCCGCGGAGACGAACGGCACGCTCCACGTGGAGCTGCGGAACGTGTTCGTCGACAGCCGCGGCCACGTGATGGCGGTGCACCAGGTCACCGCCGAGCGGGCCGGCAGGAAGCTGGACATGGCGGGCGGCATCGTGTTCCGCGTCGTCGACGGCGCGATCACCGATCTCGACGAGTGCATGGAGGACCTGGCGGCGGCGGACGACTTCTGGTCCTGACCCCTGGCCCCCGACCCCGACCATCGACCCCGACCTCTGATCCCGGACCCGGCCCGTGCGGAAACGGCGAAGGGCGCCCTTCCCGGAGGAAGAGCGCCCTTCGTCTTTCTGCTGTGCGCCGTCAGGGACTCGAACCCCGGACCCGCTGATTAAGAGTCAGCTGCTCTAACCAACTGAGCTAACGGCGCCTACGTGTCAATCATACGGGGCCGGAGGGGGTGCTGATGACCATCCCCTCCGGCCCGCGCCATGATCGGCTCGGAGCTTCCGGATCGGCCGGCGGATCAGCCGGCCGATCCGCCGACGGGGCTCAGCGGAGCCCGAAGGCCCGGATGATGTCCTGGCTGACGGTGCCGCCCTTGCCGTCCTGCGCGGTGGCCCGCAGCGAGACCGCGCCGCCCGGCTTGTTCGGCGTCCTGACCAGCGTGCTCCAGGAGCCGTCGCCCGTCCTGACCAGGAGCGTCGGCGCCCAGCTCTTGCCGTCGTCGTACGAGACCGACAGCGTCGCCCTGGTGGCCTTCGTCACACCGCTGAGCCACTCCTGCGTGCGGGACGAGAGGCCGATCCGCGTCCACTGCCCGGCCCTGACGTCACCCGCGGTGTCCATGGGCACGTCGTAGTCGAGCTGCAGCAGCTTGATGTCCTCCTGGAAGGGACCGTCCTTGGGCAGCGGACCGGAGACGAAGCCCCATTCGGTGCGGGTGCGGATGGAGGACTTCCAGACGGCCGCGTCCCGGGCCGAGTCCAGGACCATCCGGTACGGGACGGTGCCGGGGACGGCGGTCCACCCGCCGGCCCGGCCCGCGCCCTTCCGCAGCAGGGTGTCGCCCTGGTAGATCGCGTAGGTCGTGGTGTCGTACTCGTCCGACGGCATCGAGCCGGAGTGGCCCGCGCCCGCGTCCGTCCACGGGGTGAGGTTGAACTGGATGTCGTCGTAGACGCTGCGGTTCGGGCCCCAGAACGCCTGGCCCAGACGCGGCCGCTGCACCCCGCCGAACCACGACGTGGTGTAGTGCCGGCCCGTGGTGAAGTGGTCGTTGCCGCCGCGCATCTCGAACAGCTCGTCCGAGTAGTCGGCCTGGTAGACGGCGTGGTCCTCGTACCAGAAGCCGGCGCCGTGCTGCTGCGAGACGTACTCGGTGCGCCGGGACGGGTAGGTCTCCTTCTCGGCGAAGCCGACGCCCGGGCCCCAGGCGGGGATGTCGTAGCGGAAGCCGCCGCCGGCCCGCTGCCGGTCCCCGTTGTACGTGGCGTCGATCCGGGCGAGGTCGCGCTTCGGGTCGGGGGTGTAGGCGAGGGAGCGGTCGGGGATCGTGCCGTCCTGCTGTGAGAGCAGGTCGTAAAGGTAGCGCGGCTCGGCCCGCTGCGTCACGTCGAGGGTGAGCTTGCCGCCCTTGGCGTCGGCGATCAGCCGGGCGCCCGCCTCGCGCATGATCGTCACGACGCCGAGCGGGGTGCTCGTGCCCGCGTCGTCCGCGTAGTACTCCGAGAGCCGGCCGGTGCCGTCGTTGACGACGATCAGCAGCTTGGCGCCCGCCTTGAGCGCGTTCGCGGCGCGGTCGGCCGGGGAGACGTCGTCGCTGCGGGTGACCACGACGGCCTTGCCCCTGGTGTCCAGCCCCGCGTAGTCGGCCGCGGCGCCGCTGCCCGCGGTGACGACCCGCAGCTTGGCCGAGCCGTTGCCGACGGTGGCGCCGGCCTGCGGCATCAGTTCCAGGTCACGGCCGCGCGAGGAGGCGTCGACCTGCTTCTCGCCGAGCCGCCAGCGGGTCACGAAGGAGAAGGTGCCGTCGGTGACCTTCCGGGTGGGCGCGGCGTAGATCGCGTCGTACATCGGCGGAACGACGTACGCGTCACGGACGAGGTTGCCGTTCGAGAAGGTGCGGGCCAGGTCCAGGTGCAGCTGGCGCTGCTCGGTCTCCTGCGGGACGCGGGCGCTGACCTTGTGCGCCGTGCTCGCGTCGAGGGTGACGGTGGCCGCCTTGGTGAGCACGGTCTCGGGGCTGGCGAGCACCGCCAGGCCGAGGGAGTCCGCGCTGTCGCCGGCGACCTCGATCTCCGCGTACGCCATGTACGTGCCCGGCGGCAGGCGCAGCGTGCGCTGGCCGTCCACGCCCAGCGGCGACAGGTACGGGTCGCTCTTCTCGGCGAGGACGACGGTGCCGGCGGCGGGCTTCCCGTCGCGTCCGGTCAGCTTGATCGTGTAGTCGTAGAGCTCCTGCTCCTTGGTGAGCGCGAAGCCGGTGTGCGCGACGGTCCTGCCGCTGGCCGCGTCGACCGCGGTGACCTGGCCGGAGAAGGTGGTCGCGGCCGGGACGGTCGTCGGGTCGAGGGTGAGGGTGACGGCGGCGGTGCCGCCCGCCGGGACGGTGACCGTGCTCGCCGACAGCGTGTAGGCGCCCGCCGCCCGGGCGGCCGGGTCCAGCGCGAGGTTCAGCGTGACGTCCGCGGTGCCGTTGTTGCGGTAGGTGATGGTGCGCGTGGTGCTCGCGGCCCCGGCGTGCGGCCACTTGTAGACGGCGGCGGCGACCGACCCGGTGGCCTGGACGGTGGCGTCGACGGCGGCGAGCACGTCGAGCCGGCCGGTGCCCATCTCGTACGGGGTGAAGTCGGTGAGCTGCTTCGACGAGGTCATCAGCGCGTCCTTGAGCTGCTGACCGGTCCACTCCGGGTGCCGCTGCTTGAGGATCGCGGCGGCGCCCGCCACGTGCGGGGTGGCCATCGAGGTGCCGGACATCGTCTGGTACATGCCGCTGCCGGAGGCGAGCGCCTGCGAGCGGGCGGCGGTGATGTCGACGCCGGGGGCCGAGATGTCCGGCTTGAGGCCGTACGAGCCGGTCAGCGGTCCCATGCTGGAGAAGTCGGCGCGGCCGTCCTGCTTGTCGACGGCGGCGACGGTCAGCGCGGTGGCCGCCGAGCCGGGTGCGCCGATGGAGCCGGCCGCGTACGCGTTTCCGGCGGCGATGACGAAGAGCGGTCCGCCGTTCGCGGAGAGGCTGTCGACCGCCTGCGCCATCGGGTCGGTGCCGTCGTCGGGCAGCGGCGAGCCGAGGCTCATGCTGACCACGTCGGCGCCCTGGGCCTTGGCCCACTCCATGCCGGCGATGATCCCGGAGTCCGCCCCGGAGCCCTCGTCGGAGAGCACCTTGCCGATCAGCAGCTTCGCTCCGGGCGCGACGCCCTTGTAGTCGCCGCCGGAGGCGGCGCCGGTGCCCGCGATCGTCGAGGCGACGTGCGTGCCGTGGCCGTTCCCGTCGGTGACGGCCTGGCCGGGGACGAAGCTCTGCTCGGCGACGACCTGGTCCTTCAGGTCCGGGTGGGTGGCGTCGATCCCGGTGTCCAGGATCGCGACCTTGCGGCCCTTGCCGTCGTACCCCTTCGCCCACGCCTGCGGCGCGTTGACCTGCGGCACCGACTCCTTGAGGCTCGCCTCGACGCGGCCGTCCAGCCACAGCCGGTCGATGCCGTTGTCGAGCGACCGCGCCGACCGCGCCTTGGCGGGCGCGGCCACGACGTCCTGCCAGAAGGCGCGGGTCTCCTTCTTGCGCGCCTTGAGCGCGGTGCCGCCGATGCTCGGCAGGGCGCGGGTGGCGGTGCTGCCCGCGGGGGCGGCGGGCAGCGACCGGGCGGAGCGGGCGGCGGCGGTGTAGGTGGCGATCATGGGGACGCCGCCGGAGCGGGCGTCGTCGTACCCCATCTTCACCAGCGCGGTCAGGTCGAACAGCCGGCGGTCGAGCCTGCCCGCGGCGAGCAGCGGCAGCGCCTCGTCCGGCAGGACGTAGGTCTCGCCGCCCGCCTGCTGGATGTGCACGCCGCCGGGGGCGCCGTGCGGACGGTCCACGGTGACGGTGTCCTGGGTGCCGGGCCCGTCGGCGAAGTGCACGACGTCCCCGGTGACCAGGGTGATGTCGTACGTCCTGGCCTGCGGCGGCGCGGTGCGCGGGGTGGCGCCCGGGGCGGCGGCGGTGGCGGGGGTGGCGGGGAGGAGGAGTCCGGTGCTGAGCGCGAGCGCGGTGGCGCTGGCGAGCAGGGAGGCACGGCGTCTTATCGGCGTCATGCACATGATCTACCGGCCCGGAGCGGCGCCGCGCACCGGGCCGGCCTGGCAGGATCCCGCCTGGCGGTGATCCGCCGCCGTTCCGGATCCGTTTCGCCGCCGTTCGCGGCTTGTCCGCCGCCGTGCCGCTGTCTGTCCGCCGCCGTGCCGCTGCCGGTCGGCGGCCTGTTTTTGAGCACCCCGGAGGATCGGGTACGATCTTCCATGTCAGCACGCGCCGTTAGCTCAGTTGGTTAGAGCAGCTGACTCTTAATCAGCGGGTCCGGGGTTCGAGTCCCTGACGGCGCACCGACGGTCGAAGGCCCCTCGCGGAAGCGGGGGGCCTTCTTCGTGCTTCCGGTGCCGGCCCGGAGGGTCAGAAGCTCAGGGAGAGCAGCACCGGCGCCGCGCGTTCGTTCAGGGTGTCCACGGCCGGCTTCAGGCGGTGCGCCTGGGCGGTGGGCATGGACAGGGCCAGGCAGGCGACCGTGCTGCCGATCGTGACCGGGACCGCCGCGCAGACCGTGCCGACCGCGTACTCCTGGAGGTCGAGCATGGGGTGGCTGGCCGGGCGGCTCTCCAGGTCCGAGAGCAGGGCCCGCTCGCTGACGACCGTGCGCGAGGTCAGGCGCGCCGTCCGGTGCCGGGAGAGGTGGTCCCGGCGGCTGTCGTGGTCGAGCTGCGCGAGCAGGCACTTGCCGACCGCGCTGGCGTGGGCGGAGGAGCGGAAGTCGACCCACTCGTTGACCCGCGGGGTGGTCGGCCCGTCCGCCACGTCCACCACCGTCACCTCGCCGTCGTCGTACCGGCCGAAGTAGACGGCCGCGCCGACCTCGTCCCGCAGCTCGGTCAGGACGCTGCTGAGCTTGTCGGCGAGCGCCTGCTCGCGGTCGGCGGCGCCGAGCAGCACCAGGGACTCGCCGGTCACGTAGCCGCCGCCGGGCAGGAACGCGATGTAGCGCTCGCGCTTGAGCATGGCCAGCAGCTGGGAGAGGTAGCCGATCGGCACGCCGATCTCGCGGGCCAGCTGCTCGGCTGTCACGCCGTGGCGGTGGTGGTCGACCGCCTCCAGCACGCGCAGCGCGTACTGGACCGCGTAGACCGGCGCGGTCTGTCGGTACTCGAGCGCCACGAAATCCCCCTGCACGTGTGCCGTTCGCATCCGGTGCGGCATGCCGTACGTCACGGCCGTAGCCGCTGGTCACGGTCGAAGGGCACACCGATCGAACCCGGCAGCCGAGCCGTCTTCCACGATAGCCGCAACGGCGTTCCAGGTAGAGGCCGTTGACCGGCTGATTGGCGGTCCGTGTGCACAAATGCGGGAAATCGCGAGAACGGCATATGCCCAGGGCCTTCTTGCGTCGCAAGGGGAGCGGTAAGTGACGCGGGGGAGGGGCGGGAATAACCGGAGTCCGTCTCCGGTTGAAGGTGCCGCAGGCGAATACATGACCGAGGAGGCGCCCCCCGTGGGAGACGAACCGCAGACCACCGACCACATCCGCGGAGCAGCCCGCGGCAGCGCGCCCGTGCCGCTGTCCGTGCTCGATCTGGCGACCGTGGGAAGCGGGCTCACCGCCACCCAGGCGCTGCGCGCCAGTGTGGAGCTGGCCCAGCTCGCCGAGAACCGCGGGTTCCACCGGATGTGGGTCGCCGAGCACCACTCGATGCCGGGTGTGGCCAGCTCGTCCCCCGCGGTGATCCTCGCCCACCTCGCCGCGTTCACCCGCACGCTGCGGCTGGGCTCCGGCGGGGTGATGCTCCCCAACCACGCCCCGCTGGTGATCGCCGAGCAGTTCGGCACCCTGGAGGCGCTCGCCCCCGGCCGGATCGACCTCGGCCTGGGCCGCGCGCCCGGCACCGACGGCGCCACCGCCGCCGCGCTGCGCCGCACCGACCGCCAGGACGGCGCCGACGACTTCCCGCGGCAGCTCGACGAGCTGACCCGGTTCCTGGACGACGACTTCCCGGACGGGCACCGCTACGCGCGCATCCACGCGATCCCCGGCCCGGTGCAGGGCAGCGTTCCGGGCGGGGTGCAGTCCGCGTCCCGTCCGTCGGTCTGGCTGCTGGGCTCCTCCGGCTTCAGCGCCCGGCTGGCCGGCGCGCTGGGGCTGCCGTTCTCCTTCGCGCACCACTTCTCGGCGGCCAACACCGTCCCCGCGCTGGAGCTGTACCGCGAGTCGTTCCGCCCGTCCGCCGTCCTGGACCGCCCGTACGCCGCCATCGGCGTCTCCGCCCTCGCGGCGGACGATCCGGCCGAGGCGCGCCGCCAGGTGCTCACCGGCGCGCTGGGGATGCTGCGGCTGCGCACCGGGCGGCCGGGGCTCATCCCGTCGCCCGAGGAGGCCGAGGCGTACGAGTTCAGCGCTCTGGAGCGCGAGTTCATCGACTCCTGGCTCGTCAACGTGGTGCACGGCGGCGCCGAGGAGGTCCGTGACGGGCTCGACTCGCTGGTGAAGCGGACCGGCGCGGACGAACTGATCATCACGGCCAACGCCCACACACCGGCGGCCCGGCTGCGCTCCTACGCGCTGCTCGCGGACGCCTACCAACTGCCCGGGGGCGACGGCCCGTAGCGCCCGCCGCCGGTTAATACCGGGTTTCCCGAGGGGGCGTGGTTCTGCCTCCGGAGGGCCACATTCCGCATCCTTAACCCAGCCTAAAGCCGCCTGTCAGCACCTGCGACAGGCGGCTTTTCGCTGGCCGGAGGGGGTTTCCGGCGGGTAGGCCGTCGGCCGATTGGTCTAGTCCTAAGTCTGGTACAGACCATTGACCTGAGCATCTCAGGCGCGCTATTCATGCTGCAGCCACCCTGCAGCTCCTCTTCCCCCCGGAGGTCTTACGTGCAGCTCCATAAGAGATCACTCGTGGCGGCCGCCACCAGTGCGGCCCTCGCCCTCGGCGCGATCACCGCGCTCGTCGGCGGGCTCTCCCCGGCGAGCGCCGCGGGTACCGACGCCCAGCCTGCCGCCGCGGCGGCCAGCAGCGGCGGCGTGAAGATCGCCTACTACGACCAGTGGAGCGTGTACGGCAACGCCTTCTACCCCAAGGCCCTCGACACCCGCGGGATAGCGAGCAAGCTGGACGTCATCAACTACTCGTTCGGGAACATCCACCCGACCGACCTCACCTGCTTCGAGGCCAACAAGGCGGCCTCGCAGGACGAGAACAACCCCAGTGCCGGCGACGGCGCGGGCGACTCCTTCGCGGACTACCAGAAGTCCTTCGGCGCGGCCGACAGCGTGGACGGCGTCGCCGACACCTGGAACCAGCCGATCACCGGCGCGTTCAACCAGCTGCGCAAGCTCAAGGTGAAGTACCCGAAGCTGAAGATCAACATCTCCATCGGCGGCTGGACGTACTCCAAGTACTTCTCCGACGCCGCGAAGACCGACGCGAGCCGCAAGAAGTTCGTGACCTCCTGCGTCGACCAGTACATCAAGGGCAACCTGCCGGTCGACGGCGGCTTCGGCGGCCCCGGCTCCGCGGCCGGCGTCTTCGACGGCATCGACATCGACTGGGAGTACCCGGGCTCGACCGGCGGCCACCTGGGCAACCACGTGGACCCGGCCGACAAGCAGAACTTCACCCTGCTGCTCGCCGAGTTCCGCAAGCAGCTCGACGCGTACGGCACGGCCAACGGCGGCAAGAAGATGCTGCTGACCGCCGCGCTCCCGGCCGGCCAGGACAAGATCGCGCACATCGAGACCAACAAGCTCGGCCAGTACCTCGACTACGCGAACATCATGACCTACGACATGCACGGTGCCTGGGACGCCGACGGCCCGGTGTACCACCAGTCGCCGCTCGTCCCCGCGGCCTCTGACCCGACCGACCCGATCGCGCCGGGCACCGAGAAGTACAACGTCACCAACGCGGTGAACTCCTGGCTCGACGGCAACCCCGCGTACGGAATCGCCGGCGGCTTCCCCGCCAACAAGCTGACGCTGGGCTACGAGCTCTACTACCGCGGCTGGACGGGTGTCACCGCCGGTGCCAACCACGGTCTCGGCCAGCCCGCCACCGGGCCCGCCCCGGCGCGCAGCCTCAGCCAGCAGCCCGGTATCGCGTACTACAAGGAACTCGGCGGCATCGTCGACAACCCCGCGAACACCTACTGGGACGAAGCGTCGAAGTCCTCGTACTTCTACAACGGCACGGAGTTCTGGACCGGCCTCAACGCCCAGTCGATCCAGGCCCGCGCGGACTACGCGCACTGCCGCGGACTGGCCGGCGCGATGATGTACTCGCTGCTGGACCTGGACACCGGCACGACGCTGCTGAACAAGATCAACACTGCGGTGGGCGGCTCCGCGACCGGCTGCGGAACCACCCCGACGACGCCTCCCACGACGCCGCCGACCACTCCGCCGACCACTCCGCCCACGACGCCTCCGACCACGCCTCCGACCACCCCGCCGACGACGCCGCCGGGCGGCACGTGCGCGGCGGCCGCCTGGAGCTCCTCCGCGGTCTACACCACCGCCAGCGGAACGGTCTCCTGGAAGGGCCACAACTGGAAGGCCAAGTGGTGGACGACGGGCGAGGAGCCCGGCACCACCGGCGAATGGGGCGTGTGGCAGGACCTCGGGGCCTGCTGACCTGACCGCCCCATCCGGAGCCCGCGTCCCCGCCCCCCACGGACGCGGGCTCCGGCATGCCCGGCCCGCGCGGCCCTGCGTCGGCCCTGAGACCTGCCCGGCGCGGCTCCGGCCGCGCCGTCCGGCGTCAGCCCTCCAGCAGGCCCGAGATCCGGTCGGCGGCGACCGGGCGGGAGTAGTGCCAGCCCTGGCCGGTGTCGCAGCCGATCCGCCGCAGCCGCTCCGCCTGCTCGGCGTTCTCGACGCACTCCGCGGTGACGGTCAGGCCGAGCCGGTGCGCGAGTTCCACCAGGGCCTCGACGATGGTCTCGTCGGCGGGGTTGGGGTGTTCGGCCGAGCGGAAGCCCTGCACGAAGGAGCCGTCCAGCTTGAGGGCGGAGACCGGCAGCCGGCTCATGTAGGCCAGGTTCGAGTACCCGGTGCCGAAGTCGTCGATGGCGATCCGCACGCCCATCTCGCTCAGCGCGTGCAGTGCCTGCAGCGGCCGGCCGGCCGAGCCCATGACGGCGGACTCGGTCAGCTCCAACTGCAGCAGCTCCGGCGGCAGCCCCGTCTCCTGGAGGATGGCGGCGACGTCGGCGACCAGGTCGGAGTCCCAGACCTGGCGGACCGCGACGTTGACACTGATGAAGATCGGGTCGTCCGGGTGGTCCTTCTGCCAGACCCGCGCCTGGCGGCACGATTCAGCAAGCACCCAGCGGCCCAGCTGGACGATGGAGCCGTTCTCCTCGGCGAGACCGATGAAACGGTCCGGCGCCAGCCGCCCGAAGTGCGGGTGCTGCCAGCGCACCAGGGCCTCGACGCCGCGCAGCACTCCGCTGTCGAGTCCGACGAGCGGCTGGTACTCCAGGATGAACTCCCCGCGCTCCACGGCCTGCCGCAGCGTGCTGGACAGCGCCTGGCGCGTCATGCGGTGGGCGTTGCGCTCGGGGTCGAAGAGCGTCCAGCGGGCCTTGCCGTCGGCCTTGGCCCAGTAGAGCGTGGTGTCGGCGGCCTGCATCAGGCCGGTGGCGGAGCTGCCGGTCACCTCGCGCTCGACCACGCCGATGCTCGCGGAGACCGCGAGCCGCTGCCCGTCCACGTCGAACGGCCGCTGCAGCGCGGTGAGGACGGACTCGGCCAGCGCCGTGGCCTGGCCGGTGCCGGTGGAGTCCCGCAGGAGCAGGGCGAACTCGTCGCCGCCGAGCCGGGCGACCAGGTTGCCGCCGGGCTCCGCGCAGGCCAGCAGCCGCTGGGCGACGGCGGCGAGCAGCTCGTCGCCGATCCGGTGCCCGAGGGTGTCGTTGATGGCCTTGAAGCCGTCGAGGTCGAGGTAGCACAGCCCGACCCGGCCCGTCCTGCTGCCGCCGCCGTCCAGGGCGGCGGAGAGCCGCTCGAAGAACAGCGCCCGGTTGGGCAGCCGGGTGACGGAGTCGTGCATCTGCAGATGGCGCAACTGCTCGCGCAGGCTGTGGCGTTCGCCGATGTCCTCGACGGAGAGCAGCGCGGCGCCGCAGCCGCCCCCGGTGCCGGTGAGCGTCACCTCGGCCCACAGCAGGCCGCCGTCCCCGCGTTGGACGCGGCGGGTGCAGCGCATCTGGTCGCGGCGGCCGGCGAGCACCTCGCGGTAGGCGGTGCGGGCCGGGTCGTTCTCGGCGAGCCCGAGCAGCGCGGCGGCGACGCGGGCGGCGAGCCGGGCGGGCGTGGTGCCGAGGAGCGCGCCGAGCGCCCGGTTGGCCTCCAGCACTCCGCCGTCGCGGTCCACCAGCGCCATCGGCAGCCGGGCCGCGGTGAAGGCGGCGCGGTAGTCGCGCGGTTCGCCCGCCGAGGGGCCGCGCGGATCAGGAGTAAGTCCCTTACTCTGCGTGAGCATTACCGGTGTGATGTCGGGTTCGGCGCTGGGGCCGCCCGAGGGTCCGCCCATTGCCCGCTCCCCGTGTCGCGCTGGTCTCTGGGCGATCATAGGCGCTGGCGGAGCGGCGGATCCAGCGCCGTCCTGGTGATTCTTGGCACGCCCGCTGACGGATTGATCGTTTCTGCACGAAAGCGGCGAGCAACTGACCGCTTTGCATAATCCATTACGCACAGTGATGGGGGTGCCTGCACCTCGGGCGGAGCAACCGAACAGGGCATATCGCCGTTATCCATAGCAATGTGGTGAAGGTGCCCCGAACGGGCTCACGATTCCTCCCCGGAGGTCCATGTGCGGCGGTCAGGCATCCTCATACGGGCGCGGCGGCGGCCCTTGCGCGCGCTGGCAGCGGCGGCGAGCGTCTTCGCCGCCGTTGTCGCCTGGACGCTCTTCGCCGGACCTGCCGCGACAGCCGTCGCGCGGGGCGGGGAGTGCGCCCTGCCGCGCACGTCGGCCCACCACTCCGAAGGAGTGGACACCTGGAACGCCGCGTTCCCCCGTCCGGGTACCGCGCTGGATGCCGTGATGGTCTTCCTGTCGTTCCCCGACGCGGTGCCCGCGCTGACGCCCGCGGAGGTCGCCGCGGACCACTTCCCGGCAACCTCGGCGTTCTACGACCGCGCCTCGTACGGGCGGTTCCAGCTGCGCGCGCACCCCGTCGAGCGCTGGATCCCGATGCCGCACCGCTCCACCGACTACCTCATCCGGCGCGACTGGGACGCGAACCGGCGCGCCGGGTACCTGCGGGACGCGATCGCCGCGGCCGACCCGGTGGTGGACTTCTCGGCGTACGACCTCGTCTACCTGGTCGCGGACCCGAACGCGCCCGGCGTCGACGCGGACGCCACCAAGGTCGTCAACCTCGGCGTCCCGATGCGGGCGGACGGCACCGAACTGCGCCGGCTCGTCACGGTGTTCGAGCAGCACCCGCCGGACCACAACGTGCTGGCCCACGAGACCGGGCACGTCTTCGACCTGCCCGACCTCTACTCCCGGCCCGCCCCCGGCAGCGACGCCGACTGGGACACCCGGGTCGGCGACTGGGACCTGATGGGCAGCCAGTTCGGCCTCGCGCCGGAGCCGTTCGCCTGGCACAAGTGGAAGTTCGGCTGGCTGGAGGACCGCCAGGTGCAGTGCGTGTCCCGGCGCGGCACCAGCTGGCACGAACTGACGCCCCTGGAGACCGCCGGCGGCACCAAGCTCGTCGTCGTCCGCACCGGACGGCACACCGCGCTCGCCATCGAGGCGCGCACCGCGACCGGCAACGACGCGGGGCTGTGCCGCGAGGGGGTGCTGCTCTACCAGGTGCGCTCCAACCGGGAGTCCGGCGCCGGCCCCGTCACCGTCCTCGACGGCCACCCCGCCACCTCCGCCTGCCAGGACGGCTCCGCCTACCCGCCGCTGGCGGACGCGCCGCTCGGCACCGGCGAGTCCTACGCCTACGGCGCCGGACTCGTGCGGGTCACGGTCGAGTCCCGCTCCGCCGACGGCTCCTGGGCCGTCAAGGTCAGCGAGGGATAGCGCCGTGGCGACGGACGGGCGAATACCGTGGGTTCCCGGTGCGGGGCTGAAGACGGCCGCCATCGGGACGGTCGCGCTGCTCGCGGTGGCCAGTACGGCCGTCACCGGGCCGCAGGCCGCCTACTCCCCGCCCACGGCCGCCAGGCCGTGCGCGCTGCGCGCGACCCCGGGCACCGCGATGTCCGAGGGCTTCCCCGACCGGTCCGCGCGCGGACCGGGCAGCGAGTTCGCCCCGTCGACCGGGCAGGTGCGGGCCCTGACCCTGTTCCTCGACTTCTCCGACGCGCCCGCGCCCTACGCCGCCAGTGAGCGGTACGCGGAGTTCTTCCCCGCCGTCACCCAGTGGTTCGACCGCGGCTCGTACGGAAAGCTGCGCTACGAGTCGACGCCCGTGATGCGCTACATCCGCATGCCGCGGCCGTTCTCCGCGTACGGGATCGGCCGCGGCTACGGCTGGGACGCGCACACCGCGATGATGCGCGACCTGCTCGCGGTCGCCGACCGGGACATCGACTTCCGCGGCTACGACCTGGTCAACATCCTCGTCACCCCCAACGCGGGGCCGCCCGCCGACGAGGCCGTCCTGTCCGTCACCTGGACCGGCGCCTCGGCCGCCACCACCGACGACGGCGCCCGGCTCGACCGGGTCTCGCTGGTCTACGGCCACGACCAGTCCGGCTCCCGCGTCCTCGCCCACGAGAACGGCCACGCCTTCGGCCTGCCCGACCTCTACGCCGCCGACGACTTCCAGCGCACCGACACCCTGGCCGGGCAGTGGGACAGCATGTCCCTGGACTGGGGGCTGGGCGGCGACCTGTTCGCCTGGCACAAGTGGCGGCTCGGCTGGCTGGCGGACTCGCAGATCGCCTGCGCCTCGGTGCGCGGCGAGTGGACGTACGCGCTGCGCGCCGTCTCGCTGCCCGGCGGCCGCAAGGCCGTGGTCGTGCCCTACGGGCGGACGCGCGCGTACGTGATCGAGTCCCGGCAGCCGTCGGGCAACGACCGCGAGGCCTGCCGCGAGGGCGTGCTCGTCTACCAGGTGCGTACCGACGTCGACTCCGGCGCCGGGCCGGTGACCGTCCGCGACGCCCATCCCGCCACCAGCGCCTGCGACTTCAGCAGCGGCTCGTTCAACTCCCTGAACGACGCCCCGTTCCGGGTCGGCGAGGCCTTCGACGACCCGGCGACCGGCCTGACGGTGCGCGTGCTGGGCCGCGACCCCGACGGCGACTGGGAGGTCCGGGTGACCCGCCGCTGACCCGCCGCCGACCCCGTGAACGGCTCCGGCGCGGCGCCCCGGCCCTCCGAGGGGGAGGGCCGGGACACCGCGCCGCAGCGCCGCCTCAGGAGAGGAGTTCGGCGTTCAGGGTGATGTTCACGCCGGCCAGCGCCTTGCTGACGGGGCAGTTGGCCTTCGCGTCCTGGGCCGCGGTCTGGAAGTCCTCGGCGCTGATGCCGGGTACGTGGGCCTTGACCGACAGCACGATGCCGGTGATGCCCTCACCCGGCTGGAACGTCACGTCGGCCTTGGTGTCCACCGACTCCGGCGGGGTGCCCGCGCCGGCCAGGCCGTGGGACAGGGCCATCGAGTAGCAGGACGAGTGCGCGGCCGCGATGAGTTCCTCGGGGCTGGTCTTGCCGTTGGCCGCCTCGGCGCGCGAGGGCCAGGAGACCTCGTAGCTGCCGACCCCGGAGGAGTCGAGGGAGACGGTGCCGGAGCCGTCGAGGAGGGCGCCCTTCCACTGGGTGGTCGCGGTGCGGGTGGTTGCCATGGTCACAAGCCTCCAAGAGAGAGCGGGAAACGCCTCTCGCACGCTACCTCGCCGCCGGGCCCCGGGCGGGGGAAGCCCGCGGCGCGGGAGGGTCGGCGGCCGGGGAGTCAGCGGCCGGGGAAGCTGTACTTGTAGTGCTGCGCGTCGAGCTGGTCCAGCAGCCGGGACAGCGCCTGCACCGTCTGGGAGCGGTCGCCGCCGCCGTCGTGCATCAGCACGATCGCGCCGGGCCGCAGGTTGGTGTTGACGTGGCGCACGATGGCGTCCGCCCCGGGGCGCTTCCAGTCGTCGGAGTCCGACGTCCAGCCCAGCGGGCGCATGCCGTGGCCGGCGGCCATCTCCCGTATCCACGGCTTGAAGTCCCCGCCGGGCGCCCGGTAGTACGGCACTTCGGCGCCGGGCCCCGCCGCGGCGGCTATCTGCCGGCGGGCGTCCAGCATCTCGTGCCGGTTGTACTCGGCCGACTTGGAGCTCTGGTGCTCGTCGTGGTGCACCGAGTGGTCGCAGAGCCGGTGGCCGGCCGCGGTGATCTGCCGCACGACGGCGGGGTGGGCCTGGGCGTTCGGGCCGATCTCGCAGAACGTGGCCTTCGCGTGGTGCCGGGCGAGCAGCGCCAGTATCTGCGGCGTCCAGCGCGGGTCGGGCCCGTCGTCGAACGTGAGGGCCACGGCCTTGCCGCCGTCCTCGATGCCGTGCTGTATCTCCCGGCTGACGCGCGGGCCGGGCGGGGCGTCACCGGGTGCGTCGTCGGACGCCGTGTCCGGAGCGGACGCGGCGGACGAGGCGGGCGGGGCCGACGGGCCGCGCGGCGAGGACGTGGCCGGTGGCGTGCCCGTCCGGGTCTGGTGGGGAACGGTGGCGGTGGACGGCGCGGGCGACGGGGAGGCGACGTTGGCCGGGGGCGTGCCCTGCTGGCCGCCGCAGGCCGCCAGGGCGGCTCCCGCGAGCGTCACCCCCAGAGCGGTGGCGGTCGTCTTCCTTGCGTTGCCCAACGCCACGGTCTGTACCTCCATCGATGCGCTCGCCGAACCGAAAGGGCCGGTCCGCCTGGACCGGCCCGTTCGTGCGTTCCGTCATCCCACCGTAACCACCGTAAGGGCAGCCCGTTGCGGGCGTCCCCGTCCGTTCGGCCAAATCCGGGGGGACCTCGGACCCGCTATGGGCGGTATATCCGCAGATCAGCGCCGACGGACCAGGGGGAACGGCAGGGTCTCGCGGATCGAGCGGCCGGTAAGGAACATCACCAGGCGGTCGACGCCGATGCCCAGCCCCCCGGTCGGCGGCATCGCGTACTCCAGGGCGGTCAGGAAGTCCTCGTCCAGCTCCATCGCCTCGGCGTCGCCGCCCGCCGCCAGCAGCGACTGCTCGGTCAGCCGGCGGCGCTGCTCCACCGGGTCGGTCAGCTCCGTGTAGGCGGTGCCCAGCTCGGTGCCGTACGCGACCAGGTCCCAGCGCTCCGCGAGCCGGGGGTCGGCGCGGTGCTGCCGGGTGAGCGGGGAGACGTCCAGCGGGAAGTCCTTGTAGAAGGTCGGCGCGGTGGTGCGCTCCTCGACCAGCCGCTCGTACATCTCCAGCACCAGGTCGCCGCGCCCGTCGCCGGGGGAGTGCGGCACGCCCGCCCGGTCGCAGAGCCGCCGCAGCGCCTCGGGCGGGGTGTCGGCGGTGACCTCCTCGCCGAGCGCCCGCGAGATCGCGTCGTTGACGGTCAGCACCGGCCACAGCCCGGACAGGTCGACCTCGCCGCCGTCGCGGTGGGCGGTCTGCGATCCGTTGGCGGCGGTCGCGGCCTGCTGGATCAGCTCCCGGGTCAGGTCCAGCATCACGTCGTAGTCGGCGTAGGCCTGGTACGCCTCCAGCATCGTGAACTCGGGGTTGTGCTTGTACGACACGCCCTCGTTGCGGAAGGTGCGGCCGAGTTCGAAGACCTTCTCCACGCCGCCGACGCAGAGCCGCTTGAGGTACAGCTCCGGGGCGATGCGCAGGTACAGGTCCAGGTCGTAGGCGTTGATGTGGGTGGTGAACGGGCGGGCGTTGGCGCCGCCGTGCACCGGCTGCAGCATCGGCGTCTCGACCTCCAGGTACCCGCGGGCCACCAGCGACTCGCGCACCGAGTGCACCGCGGCGCTGCGCGCCCGCAGCACGTCGCGGGCGTCGGGCCTGACCACCAGGTCGAGGTAGCGCTGCCGGACCCGGGCCTCCGGGTCGGTCAGGCCGCGCCGCTTGTCGGGCAGCGGGTGCAGGCACTTGGCGTTCAACCGCCAGGCGGACGCGTCGGCGGTCACCTCGCCGGACCGGCTCGCGCCCATCACGGCCTCGAAGCCCAGCAGGTCGCCCAGGTCGACGTCGGAGGCGAACGAGCGCATCCCCGCGGCGGTGAACCGGTCCCGGTCGAGCAGCACCTGCAGATCGCCCGACCAGTCCCGCAGCGTCACGAAGTGCACGCCGCCGTGGTCGCGCAGCCGCAGCACCCGCCCGGCCAGCCGCACCGGGGTGCCGGCGGGCGCCGCCGCCGCGGCGGCCAGGGTGTGCGTGGGCTCGACACCGGGCGGGTACGGGTCGCCGTCCGCGTCCCGCAGCCGCTCCAGCTTCCGCAGCCTGACGCGCACCTGCTCAGGACGCCCGGAGCCGGCCGTCCGGTGCGGGGCCGCCGCCGACAGGTCCGCGGCGGCTTCCGAGGCCTCCTCCAGCGGGACGAACACCGGCGCAGGGGCCGGCCCGCCGCCGCGGTCCCGCCAGAAGCACAGCCGGGGCATCTCCACGAAGCCCTCCGCGATACCGGAGGCCAGGCCGATCCGGGCCAGGTCCTTCGCCTCGGAGTAGCACAGGAAGCGCGGGTACCACTGCGGCTGGTACTTCACGTTCGACCGGTACAGGGCCTCCAGCTGCCACCAGCGGGAGAAGAAGAGCAGCAGCCGCCGCCACAGCCGCAGCACCGGGCCCGCGCCGATCCTGGCGCCCTCCTCGAAGACCGAGCGGAAGACCGCGAAGTTCAGCGAGATCTGCCGGATGCCGAGCCGGGGCGCCTGCGCGGCCAGCTCCGCCACCATGAACTCCATGATCCCGTTGGGCGCGGCGGGATCGCGCCGCATCACGTCCAGCGAGACCCCGGCCCGGCCCCAGGGCGCGAACGACAGCAGCGCGATGACCTGGCCTTCGTCGTTCAGCGCCTCCACCAGCAGGCAGTCGCCGTCCGCCGGGTCGCCCAGCCGCCCCAGCGCCATCGAGAAGCCGCGCTCGGTGTCGGTGCCGCGCCAGGCGTCCGCCCGCTCCACCACCTCGCGCAGCTCCTCGGCCGACAGCTCGCGGTGGCGGCGGATCCGGCTCGTGGCGCCGGTGCGCCGCACCCGGTTGACGGCCTGCCGGGTGCCGCGCATCTCGCGGCCGCCCAGGTCGAAGCCGCCGACCTCCAGCACCGCCTCGTCGCCCAGCTCCAGGGCGCCCAGCCCGGCCCGGGCGTACGCCTTCGCGCCCTCCTCGCCCGCGCCCATCACGGCCGGCACCCACCCGTACCGCGCCGCGTGCTCCTGCCACGCCTCGATGGCCGGCCCCCACGCCTCGGTGTCGCCGAGCGGGTCACCGCTGGCCAGGCAGACGCCGACCTCGACGCGGAAGGTCACGGCAGCCTTCCCGCTGGGGGAGAAGACCACCGACTTGTCCCGCCGGGTCGCGAAGTAGCCGAGCGAGTCCTGCTCCCCGTACTTCGCCAGCAGCGCGCGGATCCGCGGCTCGTCGTCGCCGTGCAGCGCCGCCTCGACCTTCTGCGAGCGGAACAGCGCGGCGGCGGCGGCGAGCAGCGCGAGCGCGCCGAACAGGCCGAGCCAGAAGTTGGTCCAGAACGGCGGGTGGCCGATGCCGTCCGGCAGGTCGTTGACCCCGCCGACGACCCGGTTGATCGACCACCGCAGCCGGTCCTTGCCGACCAGGGTGCCGGGGAACACCGACAGCAGCGCCCAGCCGGCCAGCACGCCCGCCACCAGGCCCACCAGCAGCACCAGCAGCGCCCGCCAGAACGCGCCCCTGCGCACCCGGGCGGAGAACTCGCCGCGCGCCAGCACCAGGACGGCGAGCGCCGTCCCGGTGATCAGCAGCGCCGGGACAGCACTCCACTCGGAGAAGATGATCAGCACGACGTTCGCCAGGACCGTCAGCCCGAGGAAGACCACGACGATCCAGTAGGCGACCCGCTTGCGCGCCGCCAGGGCCCCGGCCAGCAGCATCAGGAACGCCGCGTAGGCGAGGTTCGCGGACGCCGGGACCGTCAGGATCTCCACCCAGCGGAGGACGGGTTCGAACAGGCGGTGCAGGGGGCCGACGACGGCGAGCACGGCGCAGAACACGGCCAGCGCGGCGAAGAACTCCCCGAACCACTCCGGCACCGAGCGCTTCCAGCGGGGCTCCTCCGTACGGCCGGGCCGGCCGCCCCCGGGGGTTCCCCCACCGGACGCGGCGGCCCGCGCCTGCTGCTGAGCGGGCTTCAGCGTCCCGCTCCCCTGGTCCGGCGGCGGCGCAGGACGACCGTGCCGGTCAGGGCGGCGGCGACGAGTCCGGCGCCCAGCGCGGTCTCGGCGGGATCCATGCCGATGCCGCCTCCCAGGCCGGTCTGCACGCCGCCGCGCGGGGTGCGCGACGAGACGGTGAGGGTGCCGGTGAACGGGCCCTCCTTGGGGGCGGAGCCGTTCGTGCACGTCACCGAGACCTCGTACTCGCCCGGCTCGGTGCCCTCCGGGATCATCCCGACGCCGCCGACCTCGTTGTCGAGCTGCGAGAGGGTGACCGGGGGGATGGCGGAGCCGCCGGACCTGGACCGGAACGTCGCGGTGCCCGAGGTGCCGGTGCAGTTGCCGCCGTCGAACACGGAGAACTGGGCGCCGGGGGCGACCGGGTTGGGCTGGACGACGACGGGGTTGGCGGGCACCACCGGCTTGAGCGGCACGGAGGGCGAGGAGAGGTCGGACGGCACCGAGGGCAGCGCGGTGGGCTGCAGGAGTTCGGCGGGCAGCGAGGCCTCCGCGGACTCGACGGGGACGACGGGCTCGGGCGGCGCGGCCGCCGCGGCTCCCGCCGCGCTCAGCGCGATGGCCGCGGCGAGGGCGGAGCCGGCGAGTAGGTGCTGTGAGCGCATCGGGTGTCTCCCAGGGCGGGGTCACGGACGGTGTTCCGGAGGACGGGCAGGAGACCGCCCTCCCTCCGAGGACACCTGGATGCCGTGCCGGTTGCCTGTCGGCCGGACGGCCGGACGTACGCCGAACGGCTCAGCGCCGAGGTCGCCGCCGGGCGGCAGGCGCAGGTCAGGCGGGTGTTCGGGCCGTCAGGACCCGATGCCGGCGCCACCGCCGGCCGGGTGAACGCGGCGGGCCGACCCGGGCCCGTCTCAGCGCGGGCCGGGAGCGGCGGCGCCGGGCGCCGGGACCGGCGCCCCGCCCGGCCGCGGCAGGCGCGGCGCCCGCAGGAAGCCCTCGGCCGTGGCGGTGGCGGCGGCGATGCGGGGCAGCTCGGCCGACCGCTCGTACAGCAGGTGGCGCGGGCGCCACTGCGGCAGGTAGGCGGCGTAGGAGCGGTAGCGGGCCTCCAGGTGCCAGCGGCGGGAGAGCAGCCGGAGGACCTTGCGCCACAGCCGCAGCAGCGGACCCGCGCCCGCCTTGCCGTCCTGCTCGAAGACCGAGCGGAAGACGGCGAAGTTGAGCGACACCCGCGTGACGCCCCGCACCGGCTCGGCATCGGCCCGCGCCCGGAGCAGCAGCTCGGTGATCAGGTAGTCGATCAGCGCGCTGCCGGACTCGCGGTCGCGGCGCATCAGGTCGAGGCAGAGGCCGCGCCGCCCCCACGGCACGAAGCTCAGCAGCGCCGAGGTGCGGCCCTGCGGGTCGCGGCACTCCACCATCACGCAGTCGCCGTCCGCGGGGTCGCCGAGCCGGCCCAGCGCCACCGAGAAGCCGCGCTCGCTCGCGTGCCGCCGCCAGGCGTCGGCGAGATGCGCCAGATCGGCCATCTCCGCGCGCGGGATGTCGCGGTGGCGGCGCACGACGGCGGTGTAGCCGGCGTCGCGGATCAGCCCGTGGGCCTCGCGCAGCGGGCGCAGCGCGTCGCCGCCGAAGGCGCCGTCCACGGCGGTGCCGAGATACGTGCCGGTGAACTCGGCGACGTCGACCACCGCCTCGTCGCCGAAGTCCAGCGACTTCAGCCCGGCCTGCTCGTAGGCGGCCGCGGCGCCGCCGCCGGCCCCGGTGACGGCCGGGATCCAGGCGTGCCGGCGGGCGGCGGCGAGCCAGCCGGCGATCGCCGCCGGCCACTGCTCACGGTCGCCGACCGGATCGCCGGAGGCCAGCGCCACCCCGTTCACCACCCGGTACAGCACGGCGGCCCGGCCGTCGGGCGACCAGCTCACCGACTTGTCGCGGCGCAGCGCGAAGTACCCGATCGGGTCGTGCTCCCCGTACTCGGCGAGCAGCTCGCGCAGCCGCGCCTCGTCCGACGCCTCCAGCCGGGCCCGGCCGCGCGGGGAGCGGAAGAAGGCGAGCAGCACCATCAGCATCAGGGCGACGCTCAGCAGGTTGATCGCGAGGTCGGTCCAGCCGGGCACGGTGATCTCGGGCAGGTCGAACAGGCTGGAGACGGTGAGCACGCGCAGCACGGCGTAGTGCAGGCAGGCCTTCCAGCTCGCGGGCGGCGCGGCGTCCGTGGCGTGCGTCAGGACGGTGCCCAGGCCCACCGCGACGACGCTGCCGACCAGCAGCGACAGCAGCCCGAGGGCGACGTTGCCGCGCTCGCCCCGCACGTTGAACGCCCGCCGGGAGACCAGCAGGGAGAGCGCGAGCAGCAGGGTCAGGCCGCCGGAGACCCAGTTGAAGGGGTGCGAGCGCGCCTCGGGCAGCAGGTCCAGCGCCAACGCGCACAGCGCCAGGTAGCCGCAGACCAGCGTGACGGCGACGATCCAGGACGCGCGCTTGCGGCGGCGCAGCGTCACCGCGAGCAGGAACGCCAGCGCGGCGCCGGTGAACCCCGGGCTCACCAGGAAGGCCGTGAAGTACTCCCCTTCGGTGGCCTGGTGCACCCGTTCGCGGAAGGGCGCGATCAACCCGGTGAGCACGTTCAGCACGCTGGCCACCCGCAGGTACCAGACGGCGGTCGCGGCGCCCGGCTCCTGCAGCGGCCGCAGCCACACCTCGATCCGCGAGGGCGGGATGTCGACGACGGTCGGGCGCGGCGGCACGGGGGCGCCCTCGGACTTCGACTTCAGGTGCGGGGCCCCCGCGACCGCGTCGATCAGCGTGGTCTTGAACGCGACCAGCCGCCGGTGGACGCGGTCCTCGCGCCGCTCCGAGCGGGCCAGCCGCCGCGGCCGCGAGTGGTAGCGCCAGCGGGACCAGGGGCTCGACGGGCGGGCCAGCCGCAGCGCCCCGATGATCGCGACCGGCGGCACCATCACGCCGATCAGGCCCGTCCACACCTTGCCCTTGATCAGGCAGATGACCACGAAGCCCAGCAGGACCGCCGCGACCCCGATCTGCTCTCCGTTGACCGCGCCGATGAAGCCGCCGAGCGGGGCTTCGCCGATCAGCAGCAGCCCGATTACCGCGACGGCGAGGATCACCGCGTCCACGGACTTGCGGCCCTGCTCGCTCCAGTAGACGTCCTCCAGGTGCAGGACGAGGGCGAACTCGTCGAGCACCAGCCCGCAGCCGATGCCGAACAGCAGCGCGAGCAGGTTGTGCGCGACGGGGCCGCCGCGCACCGCGAAGGAGCCGATGCCGCCGATGAGCATCATGGCCTGGCCGAAGACGACATGGTGGATGTGCAGGCCGCCGGGGTTGACGTTCCCCGGCCACCAGCTGACACCGCGCCGGATCATCCGCACGCTGAAGCGGATGAAGAGGAAGGACCCGATCAACCCGACGTGCAGCAGGAACAGCGGTTCGCGGCCGTTGTCGACGATCCGCGACCGGTAGGCGTCGGCCAGCCAGTCCCACATGGCGTCACCTCGAACCGGAGTCGGACCCCCGGCGCGGGGGCCGGACAGCTGGCGGATCAAAACTAGGACATACCGTACTCTCCGCCGCCGACGAGCGGTGTGCCCCCGGGCCGGCCCACCGGTCGCTCCCGGGGGTGGTCACGCGGGCGCGGTGCCGGGCGTGGTGCGGTGACGCGGTCAGGCGGAGCCGGTGAGGCGGGCGTAGACCACGACGTTGCCACGGTATCCCGCGACCTTGTCGAACGCTCCGCCGCAGGTGATCACGCGCAGCTCGGCGTCCCGTGTCGCGCCGTAGACCCGGTCGGTGGGGAAGTCCCGCTTGTCGTGGACCTCGTTGCCGTACACCGTGAAGACGGCGGTGCGGCCGTCCGCGCGGTCGACCTCGATCCGGTCGCCCTTGTGCAGGCTGCCCAGCCGGTAGAAGACCGCGGGGCCCTCACGGGTGTCCACATGCCCGGCCAGCACCGCACCGCCCGGCGCGCCGGGCGCCGGCCCGCCCGCGTACCAGCCGGCCAGCGCGCGGTCGGTCTCCGGCGGTGTCTCCAGGCGGCCGGCGGCGTCGAGCCCGAGCCGGGTGACGGACGCGTCGACGCCGATGGCCGGAATGCGGATCCGCTCGGGCGCGGCGGCCGGCAGCGGAGCCGCGCGCGGCGGCAGGACGGCCTCCGGCCGCCCGCCGCCCGCCGGGTTCCGCCCGGCCGTGGAGACCGCCTCGGCCGCGGCGGGCAGCGGCGGCTCCCGCTCCTGGGTGCCGTCGCGCAGCAGCCAGGCGCCGGTCACCACCGTGACCGCGATGAGGCCCGCCGCCATCCGGCCGGCGCGGTGCGACGGCGGACGCCGCACGTCGTCGCGCGCCCCGTCGGGCGCGTCCGGGGGACGGTAGTGCGGCAGCGGCATGCGGGCCTCCTGGGGACGGTCTCTCCCTGGCCTTGTTACCGCGCCGGGCCGCTCCCGTACCGCTCCGGCCCGGCTGCTGCCCCGGACCCGCACCGGACGGTGAAATGACGAAAGGCGCCCCTCCCGAAGGAGGAACGCCCAGGTCAACGGGATTCCCGTAGGTGCGCCGCCAGGGACTCGAACCCCGGACCCGCTGATTAAGAGTCAGCTGCTCTAACCAACTGAGCTAGCGGCGCGTGCTGCGAGACAGACATTAGCATCCGCTTCCGGCGGAGCGAAAATCGAATATCCCGATCAGGCGGGGGAGCCCGAGGGGGCCGGTGCCGGGGTGAACGGGCGGGCGGCGGCACGGGCCGCGCGGATGCAGGCCCACAGCAGCACGTCGGGTCCGGGGAGCCACGGCTGGCGGGTGTCGGGGGCCACCACCCAGCGCGAGGAGCCGCCCTCGGTGTCCAGGCCGGTCTCGTCGCCGTACAGCGGCGGCACGGTCACCGCGTCGCCCAGACCGTGGCACATCAGCGGCGGCACCGAGTGGCTCCACTCCTCCCAGCCCAGCAGCGACGGCAGCCGCTGGGCGGACCCGGGGGCGACCAGCAGCAGGATCCGGCCGCGGTGCAGCGCCACCGGCCCGCTGCCGGGACCGGCGGACCACAGCTGCTCCAGCACCCGGCGGCCGAAGAGCGCGGGGAGGTTCACCACGTCGAAGACGGTGCCGCAGGGCAGCACGCTGGGCGCGGTCGGGCGGGCGCTCCACAGCGCCTGGACGCTGCGCGGGAAGGCGCTGGCGGAGGCGAGCCAGTCGGCTCCCGCCGCCGTGACGTACGCGGTGTGCGACTGCCGCTCGGGGTCCGTCGGGTCACCGGTCACGGTGGTGTCCGGGTGCCTCCAGGTCTCCCACTGCCATTCGCTCATACACCTAGAGGTACCGGCCGATCGCGCTGCGTCGAGTTGAATCGGACGAATACGGGACAGGAACAACGGTCGTCCGGTACCTTGCGCAACCCGCATATGCCAAAAGCCGGTAGGCGCTTGACACAGTCACGAGCTCAGGGCAGAGCTTTCCATCGGCTTTCGGTCACCGCTCCTGCAGTCGTGTCCCGAACTCGACCATCTTCTTCGCGTAGTCCTCGGTCCAGCCCGACTGCTCGGCGATCGCGGCGAACGTCAGCCGGTCGAACCGGCGGGGGTCCGCCAGTTGGGCGGCGGCTATCGCCTGGTACTCCGTCGCCCGGTCGGCGGCGGCACGGAAGGCCAGCGCCAGTTCCGTGGAGCGCGCGAGCAGTTGGCGGGGGTCGTCGAGCGACTCGAGGTCGAAGAAGTGCTCCTCGTCGGCGAGGGCCTGGGCGGGCTCGAAGAGCAGCTCCGCCGGGCGCAGGCGCCGCGGGGTGGCCGGCGGGACGGGGTCACGCCGGTCGTGAGCCGACTGCGGCTCGGACATGTACCTACCTCCAAGGGATTCGCGCGTTCCATTGTCCCGCGCCCGCGCAAGGGGGCCTCGGGCCGTCCGACGTGGGGTTCCGCACAGCCCACCGCGGCGGGCCTACGCCCGGTACGGGACCCGGTGCTCGTCCAGGTGGGCCAGGACGGCGTGGTTGGCCTCCCAGCCGTCGGGGAACTTCACCGTCACGCCCAGCTGCACCGGCTCCGTCGACGGGTGCTCGTCCAGCAGCCGGGCCACGCCCGCCCGGCAGACCACGATGCAGGCGTGCCGGTGCCGGGAGGCGAGCACGCACAGCCGGCCCGTCTCCAGGTGGAAGGCGGTCGCGTCCGGACGCCCCGACAGCGGGTGCAGGAAGACCGTCACGTCGAACTCCCGGCCCTGCAACCGGTTCGCGGTGTCCACGGCGACCCCGGTCACGCCCAGCGCGGCGAGCGCCGCCCGCACCGCCGCCGCCTGGTCGCGGTGGGCCGTGCCGACGGCGATCCGGTCCGCGGTCAGCGGCGCCGGTTCCGGCGAGCGCTCGCTGAACGTCACCCCGCCCCGGTCCAGCAGCCGGCGCACCACCAGGGCCACCGCGTGCACCGCCTCCGGATCCGTCCGGGGGGTGTGGCGGGCCGGCAGCTCCAGCAGCCCCCAGCCCGACGCGGCCGCCTCGTCCAGCACCGCGTCCGGCCCGGTGCCCTGCGAGGGGACCCCGAACGACAGCCGCCGGACGCCGGGCCCGGTGCCGCTGCGGAACGGCGTGTACGGGTAGAACGCCCGCGACACCAGCGGCGCCGCCGACGCCGGGAGCCGCCAGGAGACCGGCAGCCGGTGCTGCGGAAGCCCCGGGTTGTGCGCCAGCAGCGTCACCACCGCGCTGGCCGACGGGTCGTAACTCAGCCCCGCCCACTGGTCGGCGCCCACCACGCTGAACGGGTCGAGCTGGCCTGGGTCGCCGACGAACAGCGCCCGCTCGAAGAGCCCGGCCACCTGCAGCAGCGCGTCCGAGCGCATCTGGTACGCCTCGTCGACGATCGCGTGCCGCCAGGGCGTCGTCAGGTCGGTGGTCTTGACGTACGCCCACTTCGCCGAGGTCGCGATCACCACCTTCTGCTGCGCGAGATCGGCCACCTTCGCGGACTTCACGATCGAAGGATGGCGGTCGAGCAGCGGATCGGGCGGCGAGTCGGCGCCGTGCAGCCGCCCGATCGCCAGTCCGGGGTCGGCGGTCGCCAGCCGGTCCGCGAGGTCGTCCACCTGCGCGTTCGTCTGCGCCACGACCATCAGCGACTCGCCCGCCGCCGCCAGTTCCCGCGCGGCGCGCACCACGAGCGTCGACTTGCCCGCGCCGGGCGGGGAGTCGACGACGACGCCGCGCGACGAGCCGTGCAGCGTGTCGCGCAGGATCGCCTCCGTGACCGCCGCCGCCTCGGCGGCGGGGTCGCGCGGGGCGGGACGGGCCGGGCCGTGGGGCGGCGAGTCCTCCGTCGTGCTGCTCACAGGAAGTCCTCCACGGTGACGGGATCGGGGGCGGGGGCGGCCGGCGCGGCGGCGGCCTGCGGCGGGCCGCCGTGCGTCCACGGCGTGTCCTCGGGGTCGGGCAGCTCGGGACCGCCGCGCGGCGCGTGCTCGAACAGCGTCCAGCACACGAGGTCGCCCTCGGCGGGCACCGAGCCCTCGTCCGGGACCTTGCCGCGGCCCATGCCGTTCAGCAGCCGCACGGTGACCTCGCCGGGCGCGGGCCGGTCGACGAAGCGCGCCTCCTGCGTCTTCCCGCCGGGCAGCGCGCGGTAGAGCTTCGCGTCGGCGTCGAAGTGCGGGACGTCCGCGGTCGCGACCGTCACCAGCGGGCGCGGGCGCGGCACCTTCGCCTCGCTGTACTCCATCACCACGTCGGTGACCTCGCCCGCGAACGCCTCGCCGGACAGCCGGCGGCCCGCCATCACCAGCGGATCGTCCAGCGCCTCCTGCGCCTCCAGCCGCACCTGGGCGGTCTCCCGGCCCATCAGCTTCTGCGCGGCGGCGATGGCGTCGTCCCGCTTGGGCTGTGGCGGCTCACCGGCCCGCACGCGGTCCCGGTGCGCGGTGAACGACCAGCGGTCGCGCTTCCAGCGCTCCTCCACGTGCCCGCCCGCCGGCAGCGCCCGCAGCAGGTCGATCCCGCGCCACACGTCGTCCCAGGCCGGCCGCAACTGGCTCTCGACGAGCCCGCGCACCTCGGCCTCGGCGACGGACATCGCGGCGACCGCCATCCGGTGCCTGCCGTGCGCCAGCGCCTGCTGGACCTCCGGCTTGGACTCGCGGTACGTCGCCGCCTGGGCTTCCCCCGCCGCTCGCGCCGCCGCGCGGGCCGCGTCGTAGCGGGACATCGCCGGGGCCAGCACCGCGTTGTCGAAGGCCGGGTCGGTCGCCGGGCCCGCGGGCGGGCTGAACAGCAGGCCGTCGGCGCCGCGCCCGGTCTCCGCGCGGCGGGCCGCCTCGGCGCCGGTCATGCCCTCCGGCGGGTCGATCCAGGCCAGCAGCGCGCCCAGGTGCTGGTCCTCCAGGTTGCTCTGGCCGGTCGCCCAGTGCCGCGCCAGCAGCTCCGTCATCGACAGCAGCAGGGACGCGCCGGGCGTGCGGGCCCGCTCGCCGTAGTGGGTCAGCCAGCGCCCGGCCAGCGGTACCCGCGACGGGACGGGATACGGCTCGTCCGGATTCTCCTCCGCCGTGCGGCGGAACCGCGTCGAGCGGCCGAGCAGCCGGACGTAGTCGGCCGCCGCCGCGTTCGGCACGATGATCTGCGGGGCGTCGGCGCAGACCTCGGACTCCTCGCGGTTGCGCGTCGCCGGTTCGGTCTCCACCACGTCCGCGTACCGGTCCATGTGCGCGACGACCGTGGTCGCCAGCGCCGCCAGGAAGTCGAAGCGCAGGTCCCGGTCGCGCGGCTGCGGCACCACCAGGAGACTCGGCCAGGCCCGGTCGCGGCCCACCAGCGCGCCCAGCGGCGCGCCGACCTCGCCCGCCGTGGTCAGCGGCACGAAGACCAGCGGACGGTCCGACAGGTGACGGTGCCTGACCGTCGTCAGCGGCTGCGCCCGGCCCGCGACCACGGCCTCGGCCCGCGCCAGGGTCCCGATCAGTGACATGCGGTACCTCCGGCGGCGAGCGCCTCGGCGCGCAGGGCGGCGGCCCGGCGCAGCGCGGCGACGGCCGGGTCGGCCTCGGCGCCGGCGGCGTCCGTGCCGAGGGCGGCGGCGAGCACCGCCTCGACCGTGGTCAGGGTGCCCAGCTCGCCGCGCAGGCTCCGGCCGAGGGACTCGACGGAGCCGCAGGCGCGGGAGCGGTCACGGCAGTGGAAGGCCAGCTCGCAGGCGGCCAGGCACTCGGGGGAGTACGCGGCGGGCAGCGACTCGACGGCCGCGGTCAGCTCGGGGGCGGGCCGGGTCGGCGTGCGGCCGTCCGCGGACCAGCGCAGGTCGAACGTGGTGCCCTCCGGCAGCTCCGCCGCGATCTCCTCGATGCGCGTCAGCCGGGTCAGCTGCCGCCGGGTCACCGACAGCTGCTTGCGCACGTCGACGAACTGGGCCGTCGGCAGGTTGGAGAAGTCCTTGGGGCAGACCAGCAGCACGTCGTGCGAGACCCGCACCTCGGCCGCGGACCCGGACTCCTGCAGGGTCGGGGCGAGCCGCTCCAGCGCCAGCACGTAGACGGCGGCCTGGCGGGCGGCGGCGCCCACCTTCACCGAGTCCGCGCCGCCGTCCAGGATCGGGAAGGACTTGACCTCCACGACCGTCCACGTGCCGTCCGGCGCGACCGCCACCGCGTCCGGCTCCAGGTAGGCCGTGGAGCCGGCCACGTCCAGCACCAGCAGCGGGTGGTCCAGCAGCGTCCAGCAGCCGGCGGTCGTCGCCTCCGCGAGGGCCAGCCGCGTCCGCGCCGTACGGCCCTCGGGGCCCGCGGCCGACAGGTCCGGCAGCAGGGCGCCGCTGTCCTCGGGGGCGCCCAGCAGCCGGAGCAGCTCGGCGCACTTGTCCGCCTTGACGCGGGCCTCGAAGGCATGGCCGCGGGCGAAGGCGAACTGGGACTGACCGAACGGGGCGGGCGCGCCCAGCACCTGCGCGACCGCCCCCTTGTCGATCCCGGCGGCGTCGAGCAGGGCCCGGCGGCGGCAGCCGGGGTTCGCGGCCAGGGCCGCGAGGGCCCGCGCGTCGAGCGGACGTGGTGGCGTGGCCGGTCCGCGCAACTCGGCCAGCCGCTCCCGCAGATAGTGCGTAGTGCTCACCCGCGGAAGTCTCGCACCCCGCTACGACAATCGGCCCTGACCCACGGAAGACCTGCTCGTGGGATCGGCTCTGTGCCCGTCCTGCGACGCCGTCCGCGGGGTCGGGACGCCGCTCGGTGCGGGGCCGTGCGGCGCGTTCCTGGACGCCGTCGGGCTCTTGGTGCCGCCGGAGGGTGCGGAGGCCGCCACGACGGGGCTGTGGCCCTCCGCGGAGGTGGTGGCGCCGGACCGGACGGCCCGCCGGGCGCGCAGCGCGTCGACGGCGGCCAGCGCCTTGGGGGCCAGCAGGTACCCGATGCCCATGACGGCCGCGCCGGCGACCGCGTCCAGCAGGTAGTGGTTGGCGGTGCCCATCACCACGAAGGTGGTGAGCAGCGGGTACAGGATGCCCAGCGAGCGCACCAGCGGGGTCCGCCCGTAGCGCCACAGCATGATCCCGCACCACAGCGCCCAGCCGACGTGCAGGCTCGGCATCGCCGCGTACTGGTTGGTCAGCCCGCCCAGGCCGCGCGGGGCGCTGGCCTCCTGGCCCCACCAGCCGTAGGAGCCGTACTGCGCCATGGTGTCGATGAAGCCGTGGCTGGAGTCGAGCAGCCGCGGCGGGGCCGTGGGCGTGAGGGTGAAGCCGATCAGGCCGATCAGGGTGGAGAGCATCAGCCACGTGCGGGCCGCGCGGTAGTGCGTCGGCCGCCGCCGCCAGAGCCAGACCAGGATCGCGGGCGTCACGAGGTAGTGCAGGGAGGCGTACGCGAAGTCCGCCGGCACACCGATCGCCGCGTACTTCGTACAGATGCCGTTGAGCCAGCGCTCCGGGTCGATCCGCATCAGCTCTTCGAGATGCAGGATGTCGATCCCGCTCTCCATGGCGCTGTCCACGTCGCCGCGGACCAGCAGGCGGCCGCACGAGTAGAGGGCGTACACGACGGCGATGAGCGGCAGCTCGGTCCACCAGCGCAGCCGGCCCCGATAGGCCGAGGCGCGAGGCGCTGTGGCGGTGATCGTCATGCGGCCGTTCTCCCCGTTTCGCGGATGTGGCTCGTTGCGGACCATGTCGTAGGCTCTACCGTACGTCGTACGCTAGACAGCCCGCACATCGCCCCGGAAATTCCCGGCCACATACTGTTTGTCCCGTGTTCAACATCTCTTGGTCGGGCATGCGTAGGTAGGACGCCAGGGGCGCCCTCCCAGGTTGCTCCCCGCGAGAAGTTAGAGAATGGCATGACCGTCACCCAGCCGGCTCGTTCCCCCCGGCGCCGCGCCCCCCGAAACACCCTCAATCCGGACAGAATCCTCGACGCAGCGGTCGCCCTTCTCGACCGGGACGGCGCCGAGGCGTTCACCATGCGCGCCCTCGCCGCGCAGCTCGGCGTGGGCACGATGGCCGTCTACTCGCACTTCCGCAGCAAGGAGGAGATCAGCGACGCCGTCGCGCAGCGGCTCCTCGGCGAGGTCGAGCTGCCCGCCCCCGGCGAGGTCGCGGGCGACGCCCGCGAGCAGCTGCGTGAGGTGTGTCGCAGTGTCTTCCGGCTCTTCGCCGACCACCCGTCGGCCCTCCAGCTGCTGACCACCCGGCCGATGCGCGGCGACGAGGCCATCGCCGTCATCGACCGCATGCTCGGCCTGCTGCGCGCGGCCGGCCTCGACCGGGTCGACGCCGCGCGCGCCCACGTCGCCCTCATGCAGTACACGGTCGGGTCCGCGCTGTGGAACGTCCGGCGGGACCGCGCCCTGTGCGAGGACGGCCTGCGCGAGCGGGTGCGCGCCCGGCTCGCCGACCTCCCCGCCGACCGCTACCCCGCGCTCACCGAGCTCGTCCCCGAGCTCGCCATCGCCCAGGACGCGGGGATGGCCCAGTACGAACTCGGTCTCGACGGGCTGCTGACCGGCCTCATCGGACCGGCGGTCCGCAGTACGCGATGATGGAGTGATCTCCTTCACGTGATCGAAAGGTCCCCTCGCATGGCTCCGCGCATCCTTCTGGTCCGTCACGGCCAGACGGAGTGGTCGCTCTCCGGCCGCCACACCGGCCGCACCGACATCCCCCTCACCGAGGAGGGCCGACGCACCGCGCGGCTGCTCGCCGACCGGCTCGGCGGCGCGCCCTGGGACGGGCTGCCCGGCGTCGAGGTCCGCACCAGCCCGCTCGTCCGGGCGAGCGAGACCTGCGACCTCACCGGCTTCGGCGACCGCGCCACCCCGTGGGACGCGCTCATGGAGTGGGACTACGGGGCGTACGAGGGGCTCACCCCGGACGAGATCGCCGCACGCGAACGCGCGGCGGGACGGCCCGACTGGAACATCTGGCGCGACGGGATCGTGGACGGGGAGGCACTCGCGGCGGTCGCGGCCCGCGCGGACGAGGTGATCGCCTGGGCCCGCTCGGCCGACCGCGACGTCCTCGTCTTCGCCCACGGCCACTACCTGCGCACCCTTGGCGCCCGCTGGCTGGGCCTGGACCCCTCGTTCGGCGCGTCGATCCGCCTGGACCCGGCCTCCCTGTCGATCCTGGGCTGGGCCTACGGCGAACCGGCGGTCGAACGCTGGAACGACACGGGCCACCTCGGCTGACGGGGGCGACGCCCCCGCCGGGAGCCGGGCGCTACTGCCGGCGGTTCAGGAACTCGGCCACCGCCGCGGTCCGGTGGTGGGGGCGCAGCCGGGTGGCCGTGGTGGTGAGCAGGGCCCGGACGCGGGAGGACTGGACGCGGCCGAGGAGGTCCAGGACGCGTGAGCCGGCCGCGGCCGCCTCGTCCGGCCGGTTGCCCGCGGCGAGGTTCGCCGCCAACTCGGCGCCGTAGAGTGCGATGTTGCGCGCGAAGTGCGGGTCCTGGAGGCTCACCGCGCGCCGCGCGGAGTCCGCGGCGCGGCGGTGGTCGCCCAGCGCCGACCAGGACTGCGCCTCCAGGCCCGCCAGTTCGGCCTCGCCGAAGAACGTCATCCACTGCGGATCGGCGTCCGACGGCCCGCGGCCGTACAGGGACTGGGCGCGCGTCAGCGCCCGTTCGCACCCGGCGCGGTCGCCGAGCCCCGCCCGGCCGCCCGCCTCGCGCAGCGCGAGCAGCGACAGCAGCCGGGGCGAGGAGAGCCGTCTGGCGGCCGCCTGGGCCGCCTGCGCGGCCCGCACCGCCTCGTGCGGCCGGCCCGCGTCACGGGCCAGGAAGGCGGTGTTGCAGAACGCGTGCGCCTCCAGGGCCGCGTCGCCCGACACGCGGGCCGTCGCGAGCGCCTCGGCGTAGTAGGAGCGGGCGTCGGCGAACCGGCCGGAGTCGTGGGCCAGCCACCCGACGGAGACGGCCAGTTCGCCCGCTCCGGCGTACAGGCCGTCGGCCACGGACTGGCTGTAGGCGCCCTCGTCGAGCAGCCGGTAGGCGGTCCGCAGGGCCTGGCCGGCCTGCTCGAACAGGCCGGCCGCGCCGTGCCGGTCGTCGTGCAGCCGGATGTGCCGGACGGCCTCCTCGACGGCGCGGACGTCGTTGACGCCGACCCGGCGCGGGTCGGACACCAGGGCGGTCGCCACGACGGCGGGGCCGCCGGTCATGAACACGCGACGCAGCACGTCGCTCTCCTCGAACTCGGTTTCGTACGTCTCTTGCGGCGGCGGGCCGCCGCGCCTGCCGCCCCGTACCGCTTCGCGGGGTGCGAAGCCCAGGTCGCCCAGCGACCGGCCGGGGAACATGTGGCGGAACACCCGCTCGTAGGCGTAGTTGGGGCACCGGATCTCCCCGGCCTCCACCCGCCCGATGTACCGGGCGTCGCAGCTGACCTGCTCACCGATCTCGCGCGCCGCACGGCGTACCGCCGCGGCGAACTCGTTGGGGGAACGGTCTCCGCGCAACTGCCGGAAGGCCGCGTTGGCCATGGTGGCGGGTCGGGCTGGATCGGGACTGGAGGACGGTGAAGCCATGGCGGACTCCTGGTGCGGACGGGCGCGACGACGGTACCCGCTGTGACAGGTCAGATACCAAGAGTTTGCCTACAAAAGGGATATCTCACCCAGGAACTGCCATGAAATGCCACCCCTTGCGGCGTTAAAGGGCCGTAGCTGTTGACACGGAAGAGCGTTGTACACCTCATAAGGGCGGTGCTGCGTCCGCCCGCGAGGAGGGTTTCCCTTGTTGCACACCGATCGGCACGAACCGAGTCCGGAGCGGAGCGAGCTGCCGCCGTCGACCCCGCCGTGCGACCTCGTCACCGTCCCGGTCCAGCAGGGGCTGGAGGCCGTCGACATCCTGCGGCTGCGAACCGGCGTGGGGCCGGTGCTGCACGACGACGCGGGGGACGGCATCGGCTTCCTGGTGCCGCAGGGCACCGCCGACGGCTGGGACCTGCCCGGCAGTTCGTGTACGCGGAGCAACGGGCGCGGCTTCTCGATCGGCGCTGAGCCGGCGGCGGAGGGCTCCGGCTGGCTGGTGCCGCCGGACAGCGGGCCCGGCCGGATCACCGCCACCGACCCGGTCGTGCTGCGGGCGGCGCTCGGCGAGGCGGCCCGCACGATCCGGCTGGCCGGCGGCGTCTGATCGTCCCCTGGCCGATACTGGTCGGGTGGCAGGTAAGAAGCAGGGCGGAAGGGCGCAGGCCAGGGAAGCGGTGGCCGCCGCCGTCGACGGCGGGCGGGCCGAGCTGGTCCCGGACCGGGAGCGGCCGCGCGGCTGGACGCTGCTGATCGACGGAGCCCCGCAGTCGCACGTCGATCTGGACGACCCGTCGTACCTGGACTTCTCGTACCAGCGCCGGCTCGGCCACGTCATCGACCTGATCGCGCCCCCGGGACGCCCGCTGCAGGTGCTCCACCTGGGCGGCGGAGCGCTCACCCTGGCCCGGTACACCGCCGCGACCCGGCCGCGCTCCACGCAGCAGGCCGTGGAGCTCGACGGCCCGCTCGTCGAGCTGGTCCGCCGCGAGCTGCCGTGGGACAGGACCTGGCGGATCAAGGTGCGCGGCGGTGACGCGCGGGCCGGGCTCGGCAAGGTCCCCGACGGCTGGGCCGACCTGGTCATCGCCGACGTCTTCGGCGGCGCCCGCACCCCCGCCCACCTGACCAGCACGGAGTTCCTGCACGAGGTACGGCGGGCGCTGCGCCCCGGCGGCTTCTACGCGGCCAACCTCGCCGACGGCGGTGCGCTCGGCTTCCTGCGCGCCCAGATCGCCACCGTCCGGTCGGCCTTCGCCGAGGTCTGCGTCAGCGCCGACCCCGCCGTGCTGCGCGGCCGCCGCTTCGGCAACGCCATCCTGCTGGCCGCCGACACCGAGCTGCCGATCGCCGAGCTGACCCGCCGGGTCGCCTCCGACCCGCACCCCGGCCGCGTCGAACACGGCCGCCCGCTGGCCGACTTCGCGGGCGGCGCCGCCCCGGTCACCGACGCGACGGCCGCCCGGTCGCCGGCCCCGCCGGAGTCGGTCTTCCGCTGACCGCGCCGACCGGATGCCGTGAACCGCGCGAACGTGAACCGCGCGGACGGGATCCGCGCGAACGTGATCCCGTGAACCGCGCCGACCGGATGCCGTCCGTCAGGCCTTGTACATCTCCACCGTCGGCGGGTGGCCGTTCCACGTGCAGAAGACCGACGAGGTGGCGGTGCTGCCGGTGAAGTCCACCCGTATCCACTCGTCCAGCTTCCAGACCTTCATCGCCCAGCCCGAGTCGGGAGTGGCCGAGACGAGGGTCGCCGAGGACGGTCCGAGGTCGAGCACGACCCGGCCGCCCTCGACCTTGTAACTGTGCACGTTTCCGGTGGCGTTGCCGGTGGAGGCGTCGTGCGAGGCGCCCGGGGGCCGCACGGGCGGGGTGGACGGCGCCTTCGTCGCGGGCCGGGTGGCGGGCGGCGCGGCCGGTGCGGGGGAGGTCGTGGACGGCGCAGGCTTCGGCCGGTGCGTGGAGGAGGCCACCGGTCGCGCGGAGGAGCCGGCGACGGCGTCGGAGACCGGCAGCGCGCGCGGCGGATCGTAGGCGGTACCGGTGAGCACCGAGTGCACCCCGAACCACGACATCGTCATCGCGGCGGTCGTCGCGAGTGTCCAGGCGCCGGCGTGGAGCAGTCCTCGTTGCATCGGCACATCCTGCCGCACGGGCGTCCGAACCGGGCGCTCGGCCCTGAACCCCGTCCTGATGTGCGCGAATGCGGTAGAGCGGCCGCGAGGGGGGTAAAGGGGGGCGTCGCGCGGGCGGTAAGCGGACGGACCCGTACCGCGTGCCCCGAATGGGCTACCGTGCGGCCATGGCAAGTGTGCTCGTGGTCGAGGACGACCAGTTCGTGCGCTCCGCCCTCATCCGGCACCTCACCGAGGCGGCCCACACCGTTCGCAGTGTGGGCACGGCTCTGGAGGCGCTGCGCGAGGTGGCGCAGGTCGGCTTCGACGTCGTGATCCTGGATCTCGGCCTCCCCGATCTGGACGGGTCGGAGGCGCTGAAGATGCTGCGCGGGATCACCGACGTCCCGGTGATCATCGCGACCGCCCGGGACGACGAGGCGGAGGTGGTCCGGCTGCTCAACGCGGGCGCCGACGACTACCTCGTCAAGCCGTTCTCGGTCGAGCACCTGTCCGCCCGGATGTCCGCCGTGCTGCGCCGGGCGCGCGGCCGGGAGGCCACGCCCGACGAGAGCGCGCGGCTCGCGGTCGGCGGCCTGCGGATCGACGTGCGCAGGCGGCGGGCGGAGCTCGACGGGGCGGCGCTGGACCTGACCCGCCGCGAGTTCGACCTGCTGGCCTTCCTCGCCTCGCGCCCCGGGGTCGTGGTGTCGCGCCGGGAACTGCTCGCCGAGGTGTGGCAGCAGTCCTACGGGGACGACCAGACGATCGACGTCCACCTGTCCTGGCTCCGCCGCAAACTGGGCGAGACCGCCGCCCGGCCCCGGTACCTGCACACCCTGCGCGGCGTCGGGGTGAAGCTGGAACCACCCGCATGAGATGGCTGCTGGTCAAGGTGTGCCTGGCGGTGACCGCGATGGTCGTCGTCGCGTTCGCCGTACCGCTGGGCCTGGTCGTCAAGGAGCTGGCCCGGGACCGGGCCTTCTCCAACGCCGAGCGGCAGGCCGCCGCGATCGGCCCCGCGCTGGCCATCACCACCGACCGCGTCCAGCTGGAGCGGGCGCTCGCCTCCACCCAGGCGGGCGCGGACGGCCGGATGGCGCTGCGAGTGCCGGCCACCGCCGGCTCCGCCCCGGTCGAGATCGGCAGGCACCGCTCCTCCAGCGCCGCGATGGACGCCGCCTCCAGCCGCGGCCGGGCCTCCACCGTCGGGGTCCGCGGCGGCTACGCGCTGCTGCAGCCGAACGCCGTCAGCTCCGGCACGGTCGCGGTCGTCGAGGTCTACGTGCCGGACAGCGACATCTCCCGCGGCGTCGCCACCGCGTGGCTCGTGCTGGCGGCGGTCGGCATCGGCCTGATCGTCGGCTCGGTGGCCATCGCCGACCGGCTCGGCACCCGGATGGTGCGCCCGGCGGGCCGGCTGGCGAGCGCGGCCAACGCGCTCGGCCGCGGCGACCTCGGCGTGCGGGTCTCGGAGGCCGGGCCGTCGGAACTGCGCTCGGTGGCGGTCGCGTTCAACGCCATGGCCGACCAGGTCGTCCAGCTGCTGGCCAACGAACGCGAGCTGGCCGCCGACCTCTCGCACCGGCTGCGCACCCCGCTCACCGTGCTGCGCCTCAACGTTGCCTCACTGGGGAACGGGCCCGTCGCCGAGCAGACCCGCGAGGCCGTCGCGCAGCTGGAGCGCGAGGTCGACACGATCATCCGCACCGCGCGCGAGCAGCAGAGCACCGCACCGGTCGTGGCCGGCTGCGACGCCGCCGAGGTGATCCGCGAGCGGATGGCGTTCTGGTCCGCCCTCGCGGAGGACCAGGGGCGCGAGGCGCGCACGGCGGGGGTGGACCGGCCGGTCCGGGTGCCGGTGGCGCGCGGCGAGCTGGCCGCCGCGCTCGACGCCATGCTCGGAAACGTCTTCCGGCACACCCCGGAGGGCACCGCCTTCTCCGTGGACATGCACAACGGCGAGGACGCCGTGATCGTGCTGGTCTCCGACGCCGGGACCGGCATCAAGGACCCCGCGGCCGCGCTGCGCCGCGGCCAGGGCGACGGCGGGCCGGGCTCCACGGGCCTGGGCCTGGACATCGTGCGCCGGGTCGCGGAGTCCACCGGCGGCGACATCACCATCGGCCACTCCGTGCTCGGCGGCACCGAGGTCCGGGTCTGGCTGGCGCTGCGCCCCGGCTCGGGGGAGTCCGGCCGCGGTCACCGTGTGCCACGCCGCCGTCGCAGGCCGGGGCAGAAGTCCGGCGCCAGTGGTCTGAACCATTAACCCGTCGTGATCCCTCCCTTAAGCGCGCCATAAGAACCTCAACCCCCGCTCTGGTCAGGGCTTTTGTCCGTTCCGCCCGCGCTAGCGTCGTGCCGCACCCCGCCCCCCACGAAAGGCAGGCCGGTATGGCCAGCACGCACCGCCGTCGACCCGGGCTCAAGACCAAGGCGATCGGCGGCCTCGTCGCCGCGGGCGTCGTGGCGGGAGGCGCCTTCGCGCTGGCCGGGTCGGCGAGTGCCGCGCCGGTCGGCGCCGCCTACACCAAGACGAGCGGCTGGACCGGGGGCTACACCGGCCAGTACGAGATCACGAACTCCTCGGACACGGCGCTGGCCGGCTGGACCCTGTCGTTCGACCTGCCGGCCGGCACCACGCTCAGCTCGCTGTGGAACGGCAAGGCCACCGCGAGCGGCCAGCACATCACCGTGACGCCGGAGAGCTGGAACGCCACCGTGGCGCCGGGCGCGAAGGTGGACGTCGGCTTCGTGGCGGCGTCCGCCGGCACCGCCGCCGACCCCGTCAACTGCCTGATCAACGACGCCAAGTGCTCGGTGGACAGCGGCCCGACCGCCACGCCCAGCGGCCGGCCGACGGTGACCGCGAGCCCCACCGCCTCGCCGTCCCCGACGAAGACCGCGACGCCGACGCCGACGAAGACCAGCACACCGACGCCCACCCCGACCAAGACCGGCGGCAACCCCACCCCGGTCGCCGGCGCGGGCTTCTCGCCGTACATCGACACCTCGCTGTACCCGGCCTACGACATGGTCGGCACCGCGAAGAGCACCGGCGTCAAGCAGTACAACCTCGCCTTCATCACCTCCGGCGGCGGCTGCACCCCCAAGTGGGGCGGCGTGACGGAGCTGGGCGCCGACACGGTGGCCGGCCAGATCGGCGCGCTGCGGGCGGCGGGCGGCGACGTCCGCGTCTCCTTCGGCGGCGCGTCCGGCTCCGAGCTGGGCACGGTCTGCACCTCGGTCGCCGACCTGACGGCCGCGTACGGCAAGGCCGTCGACCAGTTCAAGCTGACCAAGGTCGACTTCGACATCGAGGGCGGCGCGCTGCCGGACACCGCGTCCAACAGCCGCCGCGCGCAGGCCATCGCCGCACTGCAGAAGAGCCACAGCGGTCTCGACGTCTCGTACACCCTGCCCGCGATGCCGACCGGCCTGACGCAGGATGGCATCAACCTGCTCGCGGACGCCAAGAAGAACGGCGTGAGCGTCTCAGCCGTCAACATCATGGCGATGGACTACGGGGCCTCGTTCTCCGGCGACATGGGCCAGTACGCGATCGACGCGGCCACCGCCACGCAGGCGCAGGTCAAGAGCGTGCTCGGACTGTCGGACGCGGCCGCCTGGAAGGCGGTGGCCGTCACCCCGATGATCGGTGTGAACGACGTCAACACCGAGATCTTCAAGGTCGACGACGCGACCCAGCTGGTGGACTTCGCCAAGGCCAAGGGCCTGGGCTGGCTGTCGATGTGGTCCTCGACCCGTGACAAGCAGTGCCCCGGCGGCGCGAAGAACTACGCCGACGCGAGCTGCAGCTCGATCGTCCAGGGCGACCTGGCCTTCACCAAGGCGTTCTCCGCCGTCAACTGATCGCGGCGACCCAGCGACGCAGAGACGCAGCGCACCACGCACAGCGGCCCACCGGCGGAGCCTCCCGCCGGTGGGCCGCTGCTGTGCGAAGGGCTGCGACAGCACCCTCGAACCGCCGCACCCCCCGCGTCCCTTACGGAGCGTCGGGCTCCGTGACCTCACCCGTGCGCGCGACGTCGGCGTACCAGTGGGCGCTCGCCTTCGGGATGCGCGTCTGGGTGGCGTAGTCCACGTACACGGCGCCGAACCGCTTGCTGTAGCCGTAGGACCACTCGAAGTTGTCCATCAGCGACCAGAGGAAGTAGCCGCGGACGTCCGCGCCGTCCTCGATCGCACGGTGCACGGCGGCGAGATGGCCGCGCAGGTAGTCGATCCGCCGGGGGTCGTTGACCGTGCCCTCGGGGGAGACGTAGTCGTCGAAGGCGGCACCGTTCTCGGTGACCATCAGCGGCAGGCCGGGGTTCTCCTCGGCGGTGCGCCGCAGCAGGTCGTAGAGCCCGCTGGCGTCGACGGCCCAGCTCATCGCCGTGGTCTCGCCCGGCGGGAGGTGGAACGCGACCTCCTCGGAGCCGGGCCAGGGGGAGTGCGCGCTGGCGCCGTGGCCGTCGAAGCGGGTGGCGTCGGCGCCGTCCTGCGCGGGCAGCGGGCCCGAGACGACGGTGGGCGTGTAGTAGTTGATGCCCAGCAGGTCGATGGGGCGGGAGATCTCGGCGAGGTCGCCGTCGTGCACCAGGGACTGCCAGTCGACGATGTGCGCGGTGTCCTCCAGCAGGTCCGCCGGGTACCCGCCGTGCAGGATCGGCCCGGTGAAAACCCGGTTGCCGACGGCGTCGATCCGGCGGGCGGCGTCCAGCGCGGCGGGCGACCCGTCGAGCGGGCGCACCTGGTGGAGATTGAGGGTGATCGAGGTCTGCGCGGTAGCGGGGAGTGTGGAGCGCAGAACCCCGATCGCCCGTCCATGGGCGAGGTTGAGATGGTGGGCCGCCCTGAGCGCGGACTCCGGCTCGGTGCGGCCGGGCGCGTGCACCCCGGACCCGTAGCCGAGGAAGGCCGAGCACCACGGCTCGTTGAGGGTGGTCCAGTACGGGACGCGGTCGCCGAGCGCGGTCGCCATGATCGCGGCGTAGTCGGCGAACCGCTCGGCGGTGTCGCGCACGGTCCAGCCGCCGACCTCCTCCAGGTCCTGCGGCAGGTCCCAGTGGTAGAGGGTCGCGACCGGGGTGATCCCCTTCGCCAGCAGCTCGTCGGCGAGCGCGCGGTAGAAGTCCAGGCCGCGCTGGACGGCGGGTCCCCGGCCGGTGGGCTGGACCCGCGACCAGGAGACGGAGAAGCGGTACGCGCCGAGGCCGAGGTCGGACATCAGGGCGACGTCGTCGCGGAAGCGGTGGTAGTGGTCGGCGGCGATGTCGCCGGTGTCGCCGTTGTGGGTCCGGCCCGGGGTGTGGCTGAAGGTGTCCCAGATGGAGGGGGTGCGGCCGTCTTCGGCCACGGCACCCTCGATCTGGTAGGCGGCGGTGGCCGCGCCCCAGACGAAGCCGGGCGGAAAGCGGAGCAGACCGGTGGATGCGGTCTCGGGACGGACAGCGGTCATACGGGGGCACTCCAAAGGATGAGTGTGACGGGTGGGCGGGTGGGCCGGCGGGAGAGGATCAGCTCTTGACGGCGCCGGCGGTGATGCCGCCCACGATGTGTTTGCCGAGCAGCGCGAAGACCAGCAGCAGTGGCACGGTCGCGATCAGCGCGCCGGTCAGGACGACCGCGTGGTCGATGGTGTGGTCACCCGAACCGAGGCCGGCCAGCGCGACCTGCACGGTGGGGTTCTGTTGGTTCAGTGCGATGAACGGCCAGAAGAAGTCGTTCCAGGACTGGACGAAGACCAGCATCCCCAGCACCGCCATGGCCGGCCGGGCGATCGGGAAGACCACGTGCCAGACGATGCGCAGGCTGTGCGCCCCGTCCACCCGGGCCGCCTCGATCAGCTCGATCGGCAGGGCCTCGGCGAGGAACTGCCGCATGAAGAACACCCCGAAGGCCGCCACCAGGGACGGCAGGATGACCGACTGCAGCCGGCCCACCCACCCCAGATCGGTGATGATCTGGTAGAGCGGGATCACGCTGAGCTGCGGCGGGATCGTCATCGTGGCGACCACCAGCGTCAGCAGCCCGTTGCGGCCCCGGAAGCGCAGCTTCGCGAAGGCGAAGCCGGCCAGCGTGGCGAAGAGCACCGTGCTGAGCGAGACGAAGCCGGCGACGATCGTGGAGTTGATCAGTGCCTGGCCCATGTGGACCTGGTCCCAGGCGATCTTCAGGTTGTCGATCAGGTGGCTGCCGGGGAGCAGCTCGGTCGGCGGCTGCACGATCTGGGTGTCGGTGCTGGAGGCCGCGACGATCGTCCAGTACAGCGGGAAGAGCGAGACCAGCGCGGCGAAGACCAGGATCACGTACGTCAGGGGTCCGGCGTGGTCCTGCCGGCCCGCGCGGGCCCGGAAGCGGCGGCGTTTGGGCGGGGGAGCGGCGGGACCGGTGCCCGCCCGGCGGGCGCTCCGGTCGGCGACTGCGTGTGCCATGAGGTCAGCCCCCCAGCTTCCTGCGGTTGACCCGCGTGATGATCAGTTGGATGGCGCCCACGAGCAGCAGGATCAGGAGCATGACCCAGGCGACGGCCGACGCCTGTCCGAGCGCGCCGTTCTGCCAGCCCTTCTCGTACATGTAGAGGCTGAGCGTCTGGTACTGGTGCGCCGATCCGCCGCTGACGCCCAACCCGCCGCCGAACAGCATCGGTTCACCGAACAGCTGGGTGGCACCGATCGTCGAGACGATGATCGTGAACAGGATGGTGGGGCGGATCGAGGGGATGGTGATGTTGATGAACTGCCGCCAGCGCGACGCCCCGTCGAGCGCGGCAGCCTCGTACAGGTCGCCCGGCACGGCCTGCATCGCCGCCAGGTAGATCAGCGCGTTGTACCCCGTCCAGCGCCAGGTGACGATCGTCGAGATGGCGATCTGGGAGGGCCACTTGTCGGCCTCCCACTGGATGTGGTCCACCCCGAAGTGGCTCAGCAGCTGGTTGACCATCCCGTAGTCCGGGTTGAAGAGCTGCACGAAGACCAGTGAGGCCGCCGCGATCGAGGTCGCGTACGGGGCCAGGACCGCCACCCGGAAGAAGCCGCGCCCCCGGAGCTTGTAGTTCAGCAGGTGGGCCAGGCCCAGTGCCATCAGCAGCTGCGGGACGGTGGAGATCACCCCCAGCGAGAACGTGTTGCGCAGCGCGTTCCAGAAGAACTCGCTGTCCCACAGCCGGGTGTAGTTGTCGAAGCCGCGCCACTGGGCGTCGCCGCCCAGCTCGACCTGGTGGAAGGAGAGCCAGCCCGTGTAGATCAGCGGGAAGAGCCCGAACGCGGCGAAGCAGATGAAGAACGGGGCGATGTAGGCGTACGGCGTCGCCTTGAGGTCCAGGCGGTACAGCCGCGAGCGCCAGGAGGGGCCGGCGGGGGAGCCGGGGGTGCCCGGCGGTGCGGAGGCGGGGACGGGACGGGCCGGCGGCGGACTGCCGTCGGCCGACGCCCTGACGGAGGTGGCCACGAGTGGCGTCCTTCCCGGTCGGGTCAGGCGGTCGGTCTCGTTCGGTCGGGGCCGGTCACGGTCGGGACCGTCGGCCACGACCTGAGCGGGGTCGTGAAGGCGGGCCGCCCGGCAGGAGTGGTCACTGCCGGGCGGCCCCGCCGGCTACTGGTCGATCTTGTCCTTGACCAACGCCTGCACGTTGGACCACGCCTTCTCCTTGGACGTGCCGTGCTGCTCGATGTCGAGGATCCCGTTGTCGGTGATGTAGGTCTTCACCTGGCCGTCGTAGCGGCCGATCGGGGCCGGGGTGACGTTCTTCGCGGTGGCGGTGTAGACCTTGCCGATCGGCGCGGTGCCGAAGTACGGGTTGGTCGCGCCCGTCACGGTCGGCGAGTCGAGGCCGGCCTTGGTCGACGGGATGTTGCCGTTCTTGGCGAACACCTTCGCCTGCTGCTCGGGCGCGGTCAGCCAGGCGGCCAGCGCGGTCGCCTCGGCGGTGTGCTTGCCCGCCTTGGGAACGGACAGGAAGGCACCGCCCCAGTTGCCGGCCTCGGGCGCGGCGGCGACGTCCCACTTGGCCGCGTTGGCCGGGCCGCCCTGCTCCTTGATGATGCCGGTCATCCAGCTCGGGCAGGCGATCGTGGCGAACTTGGAGTTCTTGAACGCCGCGTTCCAGGTGCCCTTGTCGTCGAACTGCCGCAGCTTGCCGCTCAGGCCCTGCTGCGCCGCCTCCACGGCCAGGTCCCAGGCCTTCTTCACACCCGGGCTGGTGTCGTAGATCAGCTTGCCCTGGTCGTCGGAGTACTGCTGCGCCTGGCTGGAGACCACCGCGTTGAAGACGCCGCTGGCGGAGTCGGTGAACGCCACGCCCGCCGGGGCCTTCGCCTTGAACTGCTTGCCGACCGCGATGTACTTCGCCCAGTCGCCCGCCCACAGCGCCGCGACGGCCTCGCGGTCGGCCGGCAGACCGGCCTGCTGGAAGAGGTCCTTGCGGTAGCAGACCGCCATCGGGCCGACGTCGGTGCCGAGACCGATCACCTGGCCGCTCTTCGTGGTGGCCTGCTTCTCCTTCCAGTCGAGCCACTTGGTGGTGTCGACGCCCTGCGCCTTGCCCAGGTCGACGAACTTGTCACCGAGGGTCGCGGTCGCCTCGGCGATGAAGCCGACCTCGATCGCCTGGATGTCGGCCAGGCCGCTGCCCTGCGACAGGTGCAGCTTGAGCGCGTCCCAGTACTTCTGGCCGTCGGCGACGTTGTCCTCGACGATCGTGATGTTCGGGTGCAGCTTGTGGTACTCCGAGAACAGGGCCGCGCCCGTCTTGTCGTCGTAACCGAACGAGCCGAAGTCGCCGACGTGCAGGGTGATGTTCTCGGTGCCGGTGCTCTTCTTCCCCGAGTCCGAGTCGCTGTCACTGCTGCAGCCGGTGATCAGGGTCGCGCAGGTCGCGAGCCCCGCGACCGCGATCAGTGCGGTTCTGCGGGCACGAGTGCCGCTGGAAGTGCGCATTCCATCTCCTTGTCCAGGGTGGTGCTGACGTTCGTTCTGACGTTCGGATGACGACGAGATTGTGGGAGCGCTCCCACGTAGGCTTGCCGGAACATTCGTGCCTCAGGGGGTGAAGTGTCAAGAGATGAAGTCCATTTCGTTGCCGGAACGTGTCCGGGGCGGACCTTCGATCACTTCTTGAACGAATCGGGCGCGGTACGCCCGCTATCGTGAGGGATTGTGGGAGCGCTCTCACGTCGAGGGCGTCCGAGCGCCTAGGATGGCGCGTCAGTCATGTCGGGGAGGCGGAAGTGACCGTGAACGGTCGGCACAGCGGACGGCCCACGCTGGAGGAGGTCGCCGCACGCGCCGGTGTGGGCCGCGGCACGGTCTCGCGGGTCATCAACGGGTCACCCCGGGTCAGCGACCGGGCCAAGGCCGCGGTCGAGATCGCCATCGCCGAGCTGGGATACGTGCCCAACCGCGCCGCCCGCGCGCTGGCCGGCAACCGGACGGACGCCATCGCGCTCGTCATCCCGGAACCGGAGACCCGGCTCTTCGCCGAGCCGTACTTCTCCGACATCATCCGCGGCGTCGGCGCCGAGCTGGCCGACACCGACATGCAGCTGCTGCTGACGCTGATCCGCACGCCCAAGGAGCGCTCCCGCTTCGCCCAGTACCTCAGCGCCCACCGGGTCGACGGCGTCCTGCTGGTCTCGGTGCACGAGGACGACCCGCTGCCCGACCTGCTGGAACAGCTGGACATGCCCGCCGTCCTGAACGGCCGGCGCTCCGACCTGGAATCCGTCTCCTACGTGGACTCCGACAACGTCGGCGGTGCCCGCTCCGCCGTCGGCTACCTGCTCGGCCGCGGCCGCCGCGCGGTCGCCACCATCGCCGGCCCGGTCGACATGTACGTCGCCCGCTGCCGCGTCGACGGCTACCGCCAGGCCATCGCGGCGGCCGGGCTGGGGGACGACGCGTCGCTCGTCGCCCGCGGCGACTTCACCGAGGAGGGCGGCCGGCGCGCGATGCGCGAGCTGCTCGCCCGGCGCCCGGACGTGGACGCCGTCTTCGCGGCCTCCGACGTCATGGCCTCCGGTGCGCTCCAGGTGCTGCGCGAGACGGGCCGGCGCGTCCCCGACGACGTGGCCCTCGTCGGCTTCGACGACTCCGTCATCGCCCGCCACATGGACCCGGCCCTCACGAGCGTGCGGCAGCCCATCGAGGAGATGGGCCGCACCATGGCCCGCGTCCTGCTGGAGGAGATCGCGGAACGCACGGCCGTGCGGCGGCACGTGGTGCTCGCGACGGAACTGGTGCGGCGCGACTCGGCGTGAGCGCCGCGGGGATCACCTGATCGTGTGATGTCGGCCACACCGCGCCGGGGCGGCCGACGCTGCTCCGGCGCCCCCGCGGTCCTCTTCGTCCCCGTCGGTCCCGGGACATGACGAGGGCCCGGCCTGCTTTCGCAGACCGGGCCCTCGTCGTTCAGGGTGAGTGACGGGACTTGAACCCGCGGCCACCTGGACCACAACCAGGTGCTCTACCAACTGAGCTACACCCACCATGTCCGGCGCTTCTCGGCGCCGACCTGAAGAAGCATACAGGGTCCGGGAGGGTGCTCGCCTCAGGCTATTCGGCGGCCAGGACGTGCTTGGCCGCGATGGCCCGGGCGGTGTCGGTGTCCGGGCCGGGCTGCGCCACGAAGACGGCTTCGCGGTAGTAGCGCAGCTCCGCGATGGACTCGCGGATGTCCGCCAGGGCGCGGTGGTTGCCGTTCTTCTCCGGGCTGTTGAAGTACGCCCGGGGGTACCACCGGCGGGACAGCTCCTTGATGGAGGAGACGTCCACGATCCGGTAGTGGAGGTGCTGTTCGAGGGACGGCATGTCCCGCGCGAGGAAGCCCCGGTCGGTACTGACCGAGTTCCCGCACAGCGGGGCCTTGCGCGGCTCGGAGACGTGCTCGCGCACGTAGTCGAGCACCAGCTTCTCGGCCTCCTCGAGGGTCACACCGCCGTCGAGCTCCTCCAGGAGCCCGGAGGCGGTGTGCATCTCGCGTACGACGTCCGGCATGGTCGTCAGGGACTCGGCGGGCGGGCGGATGACGATCTCCACCCCCTCGCCGAGAATATTCAGCTCGGAGTCGGTGACCAGTGCGGCCACCTCGACGAGCGCGTCGTGGGCCAGGGACAGCCCGGTCATCTCGCAGTCGATCCACACCATGCGGTCGTTCATGGGTCTCACCCTAAGGGGCGATCGCGTGGACCAGGCATAGCCGGGTTGCGGCCGCGGGCGATGCGCTCCGCGCGCAGCCGTCCCCTCATGATCCCGTCGGTGCCGTCCATGCGGCTCTGCTCGGGCACGCGGGGGGCGTACACGTCGGAGTCGGGCTTGCCCGGCACCGTCAGGATCTGCGGCGGCACGCCCCTGCGCGGCGGCAGGTGCTCGGTCGGCGCTGGTGGCCGCTCCGGGTCGTCCTGCGGCCGCCGGGCCCGGTAGGCGGCCCGGTAGGAGGCGGGCGACGACCCGAGCTGGCGGCGGAAGTGCCCGCGCAGCGCGACGGGGGAGCGGAAGCCGCAGCGGCCCGCCACCTCGTCCACCGAGAAGTCGGACGTCTCCAGCAGCCGCTGCGCCTGCAGCACCCGCTGTGTGATCAGCCACTGCAGCGGGGCGCTGCCGGTCAGCGATCGGAACCGCCGGTCGAAGGTCCTGCGGCTCATGTAGGCGCGCGCCGCCAGCGCCTCCACGTCGAACTGCTCGTGGAGGTGCTCCAGCGCCCAGGCGACGACCTCGGCCAGCGGGTCGCCACCGATCTCCTCTGGTAATGACCTGTCGAGGTGGCGCTGGCTGGACGGCCAGTCGCTGCGCCGCGGCGGCACCACGAGCCGCCGGGCGAGCGCGTTCGCCGCCTCGGCTCCGTGGTCGGTGCGCACGACGTGCAGGCAGAGGTCTATTCCGGCCGCCGTGCCGGCCGAGGTCAGTACGTCTCCGTCGTCCACGAACAGCTCCCGGGGGTCCACATGTACGGAGGGATAGCGCTTGGCCAGAGTGGGCGCGTACATCCAGTGGGTGGTCGCCGGGCGACCGTCCAGAAGGCCCGCGGCGGCCAGTACGAACGCCCCCGTGCACAGGCCGATGATCCGGGCGCCCTCCTCGTGGGCCCGGCGCAGTGCGTCCAGGGCCTCGGGAGGTGGTGGCTGGGAGATCGAGCGCCAGGCGGGCACCACCACGGTGCCGGCCCGCGAGAGCGCTTCGAGCCCGTAGGGGGCGCTGAGTTCCAAACCCCCGGTGGTGCGAAGTGGCCCGTCCTCGCCGGCGCAGACCAGCAGCCGGTAGCGGGGCACGCCCGCGTCCTGCCGGTCGATGCCGAACACGGAGAGCGGGATGGAACTTTCGAAGATCGGCCCGCCGCTGAACAGCAGCACGGCGACGACTTCGGCACGCCGCCGCGCGGACAGTTTGCGAGTGGCGCGGGACGACGCTGACGCTGCTGAGGACCCGGCGGATGGCGACAGGTTCTCCATCGCCGTACCGGTCCTGGACTCCTGGCTCATCATGGAGCTCAAGCCCCCCTCGATCGACGCGGCCCCTCGGTCCTGCACGTTTCCCCCGCCATATTTTCCAAGATCGAATCTACTGTGTTTGGTGTGTCCGGTGAGGCAGTTGTGAATACTTCACCACCTGGCGCTAAGTCGACTTGACCACGTGGCGTGAAGCATTCGATCACGAAGCGTTCCACTCACCGGGCCCGCTGGGAAGTACGCCTCTGGCTCCCGCGGTGGCCTACGAAGCCCCCCACGCCCCCTGAAACCGTTTCATTGCAGGTGGCAGGCGTGTCTTCCGGGGCTTTTGCCAACAGGGGTAGTACGGCCAGAAGTTGGCCGAAAAACGTAGGTGTGCTCACACGCGCCCCCGAACGGCGCCCCGTTGTGCGCCCCCTGGCCAGCCAACCGCCCCGGCGCGCTCCGTGCGGTCGGCGGCGTCGGCGAGGCGTTATCGGGCCATTTGCCACCCGCGGGCAGGGCGGGTGTCTTGATCGCGACGGTGTCGCAGGGAATTGGTTTGCGCGGCGGACGGGGTTCATGCCCTCGACCGCGGGCCGAGGTGCCCCGCCCAGGTCCGGGGTGTCGCGGGAGCGGCGCCGGGGAGGGTTACGGGGGGTCTCGTGGCGCCCTCGACCCGCCGTGGAGCGGAACCGGAGGCGGCCCGGAGCCGTTCTGGAGCCGTTCGGGAGGGGCGGCGGAGTGGGGCCGGAGCCGGGGTGGGGCCGGGCCGGAGTCGCGCTGGAGCCGCTGCGGGGCGGGGTGCCCGAACCGGCCGCTCCGGTCGCGCGGATTCGCCCCGCCGGATGGCGGCGCGACGTTGCGCTCAGGGCCGGGCTCCGGCATTCTCTCGGAAACTCCGCGTGCGGGACGCCCGCGGAGGCTTGACGAGTCTGTGCAGGGATACGTCTCCGCCGTACTCTGGAGTCATCAGGGTCGGAAGCCCGCGAACTGGCCGAAACCGGTCAGCCCCACGGCCCCCGACAGGGTATTACCGAAGACGCAGCGACCCCCGCTGTGACCGCCGTTGTCCACCGGTCGGCACGCTCCCCGCGCCGCCCTTGCCGAGAAACCGCATCATGGCCGGTTATGAGCACTATGAGCCCGCTGAAGGCAAGCCGCTCGCCGAATCGGCGTCGCTCCCCGAAGCGGCCCCAGAGCTGCGCTCGTCCTGCGACCCGGCCTTCCGGCACGGCGTCGTCGTCGGTTTCGACGGTTCGGTCTCCAGCGAGCGGGCGCTCGCGTACTCGATCGGCATGGCGCGCCGCCTGGGCTCGGCGCTGATCATCGTGCACGTCGCCAACCGCCTGCCGGCCACGGTCTGGGCCGGCTGCGAGCCCCCGGTCTTCGTCGACGTGCCGGACCACAGGACCGAGGTCCTGGGCCTGGAGCTCGCCTGCGCCGACCACCTCGCCGAGGTCCCGTGGATCCTGGTCGAGCGCGGCGGCGACATCTGCCACGAACTGGAGGAGGTCGGCCGCGAGTACGAGGCCGACGCCATCGTCGTCGGCGGCACGCAGGGCCTGATCGGCCGCATCTTCGGCTCGGTCGCCGGCCGCCTGGCCCGCAGGGCCCAGCGCCCGGTCATCGTCATCCCGTAGGACATCCACGACGGAAGGCGGGGCCCGGATCCTCCGGGCCCCGCCTTCCGCGCGCTCAAGCCGTCCGCAGGACCTACTCCACCGTCACGGACTTCGCCAGGTTGCGCGGCTTGTCGATGTCGCGGCCCATCGCCTTCGCCGTGTGGTAGGCGAACAGCTGCAGCGGGATCCCCATCAGGATCGGGTCCAGCTCGACCTCGTTCTTCGGCACCACGATGGTGTGGTCCGCCTTCTCCTGCACCTGGTGCGCCACCGCCAGGATCCGCCCGCTGCGCGCCTTGATCTCCTCCAGCGCCGCCCGGTTCTTCTCCAGCAGCTCGTCGTCCGGCACGATCGCCACCGTCGGCAGCGCCGGCTCGATCAGCGCCAGCGGACCGTGCTTCAGCTCGGAGGCCGGGTACGCCTCCGCGTGGATGTAGCTGATCTCCTTGAGCTTCAACGAGGCCTCGCGGGCCACCGGGTAGCCCCGCACGCGCCCGATGAACATCATCGACTTGGCGCCCGCGTACTCCGCGGCCAGCTTCTCGATCTCCGCCTCGCCCTCCAGCATCTCGGCGATCTGCGCCGGCAGCTTCCGCAGCCCGGCGATGATCCGCTTGCCGTCCGCGACCGACAGGTCGCGGATGCGGCCGAGGTGCAGCGCGAGCAGCCCGAAGGCGACCACGGTGTTGGTGAAGCACTTGGTGGAGACGACGCAGACCTCGGGGCCCGCGTGCACGTACACCCCGCCGTCCGTCTCGCGGGCGATCGCCGAGCCGACGACGTTGACCACGCCCAGCACCCGCGCGCCCTTGCGCTTGAGCTCCTGGACGGCGGCGAGCACGTCGTAGGTCTCGCCGGACTGCGACACCGCGATGTAGAGGGTGTCGGGGTCGACGACCGGGTTGCGGTAGCGGAACTCGGAGGCGGGCTCGGCGTCCGCGGGGATGCGGGCCAGCTCCTCGATCATCTGCGCGCCGATCTGGCCCGCGTGGTAGGACGTGCCGCAGCCGAGGATCTTGATCCGGCGGACGCTGCGCGCCTCACGGGGGTCGAGGTTCAGGCCGCCGAGGTGCACGGTGGAGAAGCGGTCGTCGATGCGGCCGCGCAGCACGCGGTCGACCGCGTCGGGCTGCTCGGAGATCTCCTTGTGCATGTACGTGTCGTGGCCGCCCATGTCGTACGACTCGGCCTCCCACTCCACGGTGGTCGGCGTGGCCGAGGTGCTGGAGCCCTCGGTGGTGTACGTGCGGAAGTCGTCGGCCTTGAGGGTGGCCATCTCGCCGTCGTCGAGGGTGACGACCTGGCGGGTGTGGCTGACCAGCGCGGCGACGTCCGAGGCGACGAACATCTCCTTGTCGCCGATGCCGAGCACGACCGGCGAGCCGTTGCGGGCGACGACGATGCGGTCGGGGAAGTCCTGGTGCATGACGGCGATGCCGTAGGTGCCCTCGATGCGGCGCAGCGCCTCCTGGACCTTGGCCTCCAGGGTGTCGGCCTGCGAGCGGCCGATGAGGTGCACGACGACCTCGGAGTCGGTCTCGGAGGTGAATTCCACGCCGTCGGTGATCAGTTTGGCGCGCAGGTCGTCGGCGTTGTCGATGATCCCGTTGTGGACGAGGGCGACTTTGCCGTCGGCGTCAAGATGGGGGTGCGCGTTCTCGTCGTTCGGAGCGCCGTGCGTGGCCCACCGGGTGTGCGCGATACCGGTGGTGCCGGTGAAACGCTTGGGGATGCGCGCCTCGAGCTCGCGGACCCGGCCCTTGGCCTTGACGGTCTTGAGGACCCCGGACTTTCCGGTGATGACGACGCCCGCCGAGTCGTAGCCCCGGTACTCCAGCCGCTGCAGGCCTTCCAGCAGCAGTGGAGCCACGTCGCGCTTACCGATGTATCCGACGATCCCGCACATATGGTCGTCCCTCTCCGTCGTGTGTCCGTTGGTGGCGCCCCGCCCGCACGCGGGGCGCCGAAGATGCAGATGTGGTGAGCGGGCCGCTCGGTGGTTCAGCCGTTCGGCCGCTCGTTCGTTGCGTCGTTCAGCCGTAGACGATGCGGCGCAGCTGCCGCAGGGAGAGCTCCGGAGGGGCCACCGCGCGGTACGGCAGCTCCTCGGTGATCCGCTCGAAGATCACCGCGTTGACCAGGCCCTTGGCCTGCAGCTCGCGGTGGCGACGGCGGACGTACAGCTCGGTCGTCTCGTCGAAGTACGCCAGCACGTCCTGAATCACCCGGGACGCCTCACCGCGGTGCAGCGGTGTGGTGCGAACCAGGTGATCGACGAGGTCCTCGTGGGACGTCTGGCGGCCGGGCATCCGTAGATACTGGTGTGATCATCTCCCGTTTGCAAGAATCCTGCCCGATTTCGGGCAGAACGTTGATCCGGGTGAGCCATCAGCGTGGGGAATTGGTCTACACCTTGACCACTCCGGGTGCGCGCGGTACCCAAGGGGCAGCGTTACTCCGCCTCCCGCTGAAGGGATTCCCCCGGTGAGACGACCCAGCGTCCGGAAGGACCTGCCGCAGATCCTGTGCTCGCTGCTGCTCATCGGCGCCGCCGGCTGGGCCTCGGCGCCGTCGGCCGCGACGGTCGGCGCGGCCGACGGCCCGGCCGGTGCCTCGGCGGCCGTGCTGGAGCGGGTGGTCCCCGCCCCGGCGTCCGTGCAGGCGGGCGGCGCCCCCTACACCGTCGGCGCCGGCACCCGCATCCACGTGCCGTCCGGCTCGGACGAGGTGCGCAGGATCGGGGAGTACCTCGCCGCGATCCTGCGGCCGTCCACCGGCTATCCGCTGCCCGTCGTCGCCGACGGCGGCGACCGCGACGGCATCGCCCTCAAGCTGGGGGCGACGGTCGGCGCCGCGGCCCGCAGCACGTCGGCCGGCGCGCCGGCGGCCGACGCCGGGGCGCCCCGCGACACCGCCGTCGCGCTCGGCGCGGAGGGGTACCGGCTGGCCGTCTCCGGGCAGGCGGTGACCCTCGGCGCCGAACAGGCCGCCGGGCTGTTCCACGGCGTGCAGACGCTGCGCCAGCTGCTCCCCGCCGCGGTCGAGAAGCGCACCGTGCAGAGCGGCCCCTGGACGGTGCCGGGCGGCACCGTCACCGACGCGCCGCGCTACGCCTACCGCGGCGGCATGCTCGACGTCTCCCGGCACTTCTTCTCGGTCGCGCAGGTCGAGCGGTACATCGACCAGCTCGCCCTGTACAAGATCAACCAGCTGCACCTGCACCTGTCGGACGACCAGGGGTGGCGGATCGCCGTCGACTCCTGGCCGCGGCTGGCCACCTACGGCGGCAGCACCCAGGTCGGCGGCGGGCCCGGCGGCTGGTACTCCAAGGCCGACTACCAGGAGATCGTGCGCTACGCAGCGAGCCGCTATCTGACGGTGGTGCCCGAGATCGACATGCCGGGCCACACCAACGCGGCCCTCGCCTCCTACGCGGAGCTGAACTGCTCCGGCACCGCCCCGCCGCTCTACACGGGGACCAACGTCGGCTTCAGCTCGCTGTGCGTGTCCAAGGACGTCACCTACCGGTTCGCGGACCAGGTGCTGGGCGAGCTGGCCGCCCTCACCCCCGGCCCGTACCTGCACATCGGCGGCGACGAGGCGCACTCCACCAGCCACGCCGACTACGTGACGTTCATGGACAAGGTCCAGCCGCTCGTCACGAAGTACGGCAAGACCGTGCTCGCCTGGCACCAGCTGGCGGGCGCGCACCCGGTGCCCGGGGCCGTCGGCCAGTACTGGGGCACGAACGGCAGCGAGAAGGAGGTCGCGGACGCGGCCAAGGCCGGTATGCGGCTGATCCTCTCGCCCGCCAACCGCGCCTACCTGGACATGAAGTACAACGCGTCCACGCCGCTGGGCCTGGCCTGGGCCGGCTACGTCGAGGTGAAGGACTCCTACAACTGGGACCCCGCGACCTTCGTCAAGGGCGCGCCCGCCTCCGCCGTCCTCGGTGTGGAGGCTCCGATGTGGACCGAGACGCTCGTGACCAGCGCGAACCTCGACTACATGGCGTTCCCGCGGCTGCCGGGCATCGCCGAGATCGGCTGGTCCCCGGCGGCCACCCACCAGTGGGACACCTACAAGGTGCGGCTCGCCGCCCAGGGCCCGCGCTGGACGGCGCTGGGCATCGGCTTCTACCGCTCGCCCCAGGTGTCCTGGCCGACCGACTGAGCCCGCCGGCGGCGGACGGTCCGGCGGACGGTCCAGGTGACCGTCCGCCGACCGGGCCGGTGTGCCGCCGGCAGGCCGTGGGCCCGTGGGGCTGTCAGCCGGCGAGGCCGTCAGCCCGTGCGGCCGATTGCCGGTCAGGCCGTCAGCCTGTGAGGCCGTTTGCCGGTCAGGCACTCAGCCTGTCAGCCGGTGAGGCCCAGTTCGCGGGCGATCAGCATCCGCTGCACCTCACTGGTGCCCTCGCCGATCTCCAGGATCTTCGAGTCCCGCCACATCCGGGCCACCGGGTACTCGTTCATGAAGCCGTACCCGCCGTGGATCTGCGTGGCCTCCCGCGCGTTGGTGACCGCGATCTCCGAGGAGTACAGCTTCGCCAGCGCCGCCTCCTTCTTGAACGGCTCTCCGGCGAGCAGCCGGGACGCGGCGTCGCGCCAGGCGAGCCGGGCGGTGTGGGCGCGCATCTCCATGTCGGCGAGCTTGAACTGGATCGCCTGGTTGGCGCCGATCGGCCGCCCGAACGCCTGCCGGCTCTTGGCGTACGCCAGCGACTCGTCGACGCAGCCCTGGGCGAGCCCGGTGGCCAGCGCCGAGATCGCGATCCGCCCCTCGTCGAGGATCCGCAGGAACTGCGCGTAGCCGCGGCCCTCCTCGCCCAGCAGGTTCGCGGCCGGGACCCGGCAGTCGGAGAACGACAGCTCACGGGTGTCGGAGGCGTTCCAGCCGACCTTGGAGTACGGGGCCGCGACGCCGAAGCCCGGCGTGCCGGAGGGCACGATGATCGACGAGATCAGCGGCCGTCCGTCGTCCTTGCGGCCGGTGACGGCGGTGACCGTGACCAGACCCGTGATGTCCGTGCCGGAGTTGGTGATGAAGCACTTGCTGCCGTTGATCACCCATTCGTTCGTCGCCTCGTCCAGCCGGGCGGTGGTGCGGGTGCCGCCGGCGTCGGACCCGCACTCGGGCTCGGTCAGCCCGAACGCGCCCAGGATCTCCCCGGAGCACATCCGCGGCAGCCACTCGCGCTTCTGCTCCTCGGTGCCGAAGCGGAAGATCGGCATCGCGCCCAGCGAGACGCCCGCCTCCAGGGTGATGGCGACGGACGAATCCACCCGCGCGAGCTCCTCGAGGACGATGCCGAGGGCGAGGTAGTCGCCGCCCATGCCGCCGTACTCCTCGGGGAAGGGCAGGCCGAACAGGCCCATCCGGCCCATCTCGCGGATGATCTCGTACGGGAACTCGTGGTTCTCGTAGAACTCCCCGATCTTCGGTGCGATCACGTCGTGCGCGAACGCCTCGACGGTGCGGCGCAGTTCCTCGTGCTCGGGGGCGAGGCGGTGGTCGATCGACATGACTACGGCTCCTGGTGGGAGAGGGCGCGGACGGTGCGGGAGGGGCTTGGCCTCCCGAGCTGCTCCGCCATCCACACGCTTGTGGCGGTGAGGCGGTCGAGGTCGACCCCGGTGTCGATGCCGAGGCCGTTCAGCATCCAGACGAGGTCTTCCGTGGCGAGGTTTCCGGTGGCGCTCTTGGCGTACGGGCAGCCGCCGAGGCCGCCCGCCGACGCGTCGACGACGGTCACGCCCTGCTGGAGCGCGGCCAGCGTGTTGGACAGGGCCTGGCCGTACGTGTCGTGGAAGTGCACGGCGAGCCGGTCGACCGGGACGCCCTGCTCCGCCAAGGCGGCGAGCAGCGCGGTGACGTGGCCGGGGGTGGCGACCCCGATCGTGTCTCCGAGGCTCAGCTCGGTACATCCCAGGTCGTACAGCCGACGGGCGACGTCCGCCACCCGGTCCACCGGGACCGGGCCCTCCCACGGGTCGCCGAAGCACATGGAGAGGTAGCCGCGGACGGTGGCCCCGGTCTCCCGGGCCCTGGCGACGACCGGCTCGAACATGGCGAGGGACTCGTCGACGGTCCGGTTGAGGTTGGCCTTGGCGAACGACTCGGTCGCGCTGCCGAAGACGGCGATCTCCCGGACGCCGAGCGCCAGCGCCCGCTCCAGGCCCCGTTCGTTGGGGACCAGCACCGGCAGGTGCGCGTCGACGTCCGCCAGCAGCGGCATCAGTTCGGCGGCGTCGGCCAGCTGGGGCACCCACTTGGGGTGCACGAAGCTGGTCGCCTCGATCGTGCCGAGCCCGGCGGCGGCCAGCCGGTGGATGAACTCGGCCTTCACCGCGGTCGGGACGGTCGTCTTCTCGTTCTGCAGTCCGTCGCGCGCGCCGACCTCGTGGATCCTGACCCGCGCGGGCAGTCCGGACGCCGGCACGGACATGGGCAGCCCGCTGGTCATGACTCCTCCCGGGGGGTGACGACGGCGAGCACCTGGTCCATGGCGACGGTGCTGCCGGGGGTGACGTCGATCTCGGCGACCGTGCCGTCGTGGGGGGCGGTGATGACGTGCTCCATCTTCATTGCCTCGACGACCAGCAGGCTCTGGCCCGCGGTCACCTCGTCCCCGACCGCGACCTTGACGACGGTCACGGTGCCGGGCATCGGCGCGGTGAGCGCGCCGGTGCCGCCGGCGCCCGCGCTGCCGCTCAGGGCCGCCGCGACGGGGTCGTGGTCCGCGACGTGCCAGCTGTCCCCGTCACGGCCCAGCCAGGCCCCGGCGTGGTGGAAGGAGTGGGTGGCCCCGTCCCAGTGCAGGACGGCGCGTCTCCCGTCGGTGGCCAGACGCGCGGGGACCGCGGCCTGTTCGCCCACCCGGACCTCGTTCCCGCGGACCCGGACGGCCAGCGGCTCGTGGCCGGGCACCCGCAGGTGGTGGGTGGTCCAGGCCGGCTCGCCGCCCAGCCGCCAGCCGTCGGCCGCCGAGAAAGGGTCGGTCCAGGTGGTGGCGTCGGCCGGCGGGAGCAGGGCGGCCTGGCGCAGCAGCGCCGCGGCCGCGTAGACCTCGGGCGGCACATCCGACGAGGTCAGCGAGGAGACCTCGCGCTCCACCAGCCCGGTGTCGAGGACGCCGGAGACCACCTCCGGGTGGGCCAGCAGCCGCCGCAGGAAACCGGCGTTGGTGGCGACGCCCAGGGTCACGGTGCCGGCCAGCGCGGCGCGCAGCTTGCGCAGCGCGGTGGCGCGGTCGGGCCCGTACGCGATGACCTTGGAGAGCATCGGGTCGTAGAGGCTGCCGATCTCGGTGCCCTCGGCGAGCCCGGAGTCGGTGCGCACCCCGTCGCCCTGCGGTTCGTGCAGCGCCAGCACGGTCCCGCCGGAGGGCAGGAAGCCGCGGGCCGGGTCCTCGGCGCAGATCCGCGCCTCGACGGCGTGGCCGGTGAGGGTGACGCCCTCCTGCCCGAACGGCAGCCGCTCGCCGGACGCGACGCGCAGCTGCCACTCCACGAGGTCCAGGCCGGTGACCAGTTCGGTGACGGGGTGCTCCACCTGGAGGCGGGTGTTCATCTCCATGAAGCAGTACGCGGACGGATCGGCGCCGGGGACGATGAACTCGACGGTGCCGGCCCCGACGTAGCCGCAGGAGCGGGCGGCCTGCACGGCCGCCTCGCCCATCGCCGCCCGGGTGGCCTCGTCCAGGAGCACGCTGGGCGCCTCCTCGATGACCTTCTGGTGCCTGCGCTGCAGCGAGCACTCCCGCTCGCCGAGGTGGACGACGTTGCCGTGCGCGTCGGCCAGCACCTGGATCTCGATGTGGCGCGGCCGGTCGATCCAGCGCTCGACGAGGAGGGTGTCGTCGCCGAAGGAGCCGCGGGCCTCGCGCCGGGCGGCGGCGATCTCGTCGCCGAGCAGCGCCTCGTCCCGCACCAGGCGCATGCCCTTGCCGCCGCCGCCCGCGGACGGCTTGAGCAGCACCGGCATGCCGATCTTCCGCGCCTCGCCGATCAGTTGGTCGTCGGTGAGGCCGCTGCCGGACGAGCCGGGGACGACGGGGACGCCCGCTTCCCGGACGGTCGCCTTGGCGCGGATCTTGTCGCCCATCAGCTGGATCGCCGAGGCCGGCGGCCCGATGAAGACGAGCCCGGCGTCGGTGCAGGCCTGGGCGAAGGCGGCGTTCTCCGCGAGGAAGCCGTAGCCGGGGTGGACGGCCTGCGCCCCGGCCCTGGCGGCGGCGCGCAACTGCTCGTCGATGGAGAGGTAGTTCTCGATGCGGACCGCGGTGTCGGCCTCGCGGACGTGCCGGGCGTCGGCGTCCGCGTCGCTGAACACGGCGGCCGAGCGCACGCCGAGGTGCCGCAGGGTGCGGATCACCCGGACGGCGATCTCGCCGCGGTTGGCGATGAGGACGGTGTCGAACATGGTCATCTCGGTCCTCACATCCGGAAGACGCCGTAGCCGGGCTCACCCAGCGGCGCGTTGGCGCAGGCGGTCAGTGCCAGACCCAGGACCTGGCGGGTCTCCAGCGGGTCGATCACGCCGTCGTCCCAGAGCCGGGCGGTCGCGTAGTAGGCGTTGCCCTGGGTGTCGTACTGGGCCCTGATGGGGTCCTTGAACGCGGTCTCCTCGTCGGGCTCCCAGGTGTCGCCCGCCGCCTCGATCTGGTCGCGCTTGACGGTGGCGAGGACGGACGCGGCCTGCTCGCCGCCCATCACGGAGATCTTGGCGTTGGGCCACATCCACAGGAAGCGCGGGGAGTACGCCCGCCCGCACATCGAGTAGTTGCCCGCGCCGTACGAGCCGCCGATGACGACCGTCAGCTTGGGCACCCGCGCGCAGGCCACCGCGGTGACCATCTTCGCGCCGTGCTTGGCGATGCCGCCCGCCTCGTACTGGCGGCCCACCATGAAGCCGGAGATGTTCTGCAGGAAGAGCAGCGGGATGCCGCGCTGGTCGCACAGCTCGATGAAGTGCGCGCCCTTCATGGCGGACTCGGCGAACAGGATGCCGTTGTTGGCGACGATGCCCACGGGGTGGCCGTGCACATGGGCGAAGCCGGTGACGAGCGTGGTGCCGTACTCGGACTTGAACTCCGCGAACCGGCTGCCGTCGACGATCCTGGCGATGACCTCCCGCACGTCGTACGGGGTCCGGGAGTCGACGGGCACCGCGCCGGTGAGCCCCGCCGGGTCCACGGCGGGCTCCTCGACCGGGTCCACGTCCCACGGACGCGGCACGCGCGGCCCGAGGGTGGACACGATGTTCCGCACGACGCGCAGCGCGTGGGCGTCGTCCTCGGCCAGGTGGTCGGTGACGCCGGAGGTCCGCGAGTGCACCTCGCCGCCGCCGAGCTCCTCGGCCGTGACGACCTCGCCGGTCGCCGCCTTCACCAGCGGCGGGCCGCCCAGGAAGATCGTGCCCTGGTTGCGGACGATCACCGCTTCGTCGCTCATGGCGGGGACGTACGCGCCGCCGGCGGTGCACGAGCCCAGCACCGCGGCGATCTGCGGGATGCCGCGGGCCGACATCGTCGCCTGGTTGTAGAAGATCCGGCCGAAGTGGTCGCGGTCCGGGAAGACCTCGTCCTGCTTGGGGAGGAAGGCGCCGCCGGAGTCGACCAGGTAGACGCACGGCAGCCGGTTGTCGAGCGCGATCTCCTGCGCCCGCAGGTGCTTCTTCACCGTCATGGGGTAGTACGTGCCGCCCTTGACCGTGGCGTCGTTGGCGACGATCACGACCTCGCGGCCGGAGACCCGGCCGATGCCGGCGACGACGCCGGCGGCCGGGGCCTGGCCCTCGTACATCCCGTCGGCGGCGAGCGGGGCGAGCTCCAGGAAGGGCGAGCCGGGGTCGAGCAGCCCGTCCACCCGGTCGCGGGGCAGGAGCTTGCCGCGCGCGGTATGCCGGGCGCGGGCCTTCTCACCGCCGCCGAGCCGGGCCGCGGCGAGCTTGTCGCGCAGCCGCGCACTCAGTTCGGCGTGCGCCGCCGCGTTGGCGCGGTAGGTCTCCGACGCCGGATCGGCGGCGCTGGAGAGGACGGGTGCTGCCATGTGTCGGGCCCCCGGAAGTTAGCGAGCGTTAACGTGGTGGCCTTCACGTTAACGCTCGCTAACGGGATTGTCTAGACTCGTTGTATGCACCCCACGAAGACGACGGAGAACCGCCGCGACCAGATCCTCCGCGAGGCCGCCCGGCTCTTCGCCGAACGCGGATTCCACGGCGTCGGCGTGGACGAGATAGGGGCCGCGGTCGGCATCAGCGGACCCGGTCTCTACCGGCACTTCGCGGGCAAGGACGCGATGCTCGCCGAGCTGCTCGTCGGCATCAGCGGCCGGCTGCTGACGGCCGGGAAGGCCCGGGTCGCCGAGGCCACGGACCCGGCCGGGGCGCTGGACGCGCTGGTCCGCGGCCACATCGACTTCGCGCTCGACGACCGCCCCCTGATCACCCTGCACGACCGCGAGCTGGACCGGCTGCGCGACTCCGACCGCAAGCTGGTGCGCCAGCTCCAGCGGCAGTACGTCGAGCAGTGGGTGGAGGTGGTCCGGCAGGTGCGGCCGGCCGCACCCGAACCGCAGGTGAGGGCGGCTGTGCACGCGGTCTTCGGGCTGCTCAACTCGACCCCGCACCTGGGGGCCCACAGCGGCCTCCCGGGCCGCGACGACACCGCCGCGCTGCTGCGCCGGCTGGCACTCGCCGCACTGACGGCTCTGGACAGCATGGACGACCGGCGAGTAACTTACTGAGCGCTTGCTTATTTTCCGGATGCCCGTCCCGGATCCATGTCTCAGGCCACAAGGAGGCGCGCAGTGCGTCGTACGGTGTTCAACGAGGACCACGAAGCGTTCCGCGAGACGATCCGGGACTTCATCGCCACCGAGGTCGTGCCCGTCTACGACCAGTGGCTGGCAGCCGGCCAGGCTCCCCGCGACTTCTACCGCAAACTCGGCGAGCTGGGCGTCTTCGGTATCGAAGTGCCCGAGGAGTTCGGCGGCGCCGGCGAGACCAGCTTCAAGTTCCAGGCCGTCATCACCGAGGAGTGCGCCCGCGCGGGCGTCAGCTTCGGCGGCAGCGGCGTGCACACCGGCCTCTGCCTCCCGTACCTGCTGGCCTACTGCGACGACGAGCAGAAGAAGCGCTGGCTCCCGGACTTCGTCTCCGGCGACATGATGACCGCCATCGCCATGACCGAGCCGGGCACCGGCTCCGACCTGGCCGGCATGAAGACCACCGCCAAGCTCTCCGAGGACGGCACGCACTACGTCCTCAACGGCGCCAAGACGTTCATCACCGGCGGCGTCCACGCCGACCGCGTCATCGTCTGCGCCAGAACCGCCCCGGCCACCCCCGAGGACCGCCGCGCGGGCATCTCCCTGCTGGTCGTGGACACGAAGTCCGAGGGCTACGCGGTCGGCCGCAAGCTGGAGAAGCTCGGCCTCAGGACCTCCGACACGGCCGAGCTGTCCTTCACCGACGTGAAGGTGCCCGTCGAGGACCTGCTCGGCGAGGAGGGCAAGGGCTTCTCCTACCTCGGCCAGAACCTGCCGCAGGAGCGTCTGGCCATCGCCGTGGGCGCGTACGCGCAGGCCTCCGCCGCCATAGCCTTCGCCAAGGAGTACGTGCAGGACCGCACCGTCTTCGGCCAGTCCGTCGCCGCGTTCCAGAACACCAAGTTCGTGCTCGCCGACTGCAAGGCCGAGGTGGACGCCGCCCAGGCCGTCGTCGACCGCGCCCTGGACGCGCACGACGCCGGTGAGCTCACCGCCGCCGACGCCGCCTCCGCCAAGCTGTTCTGCACCGAGGTCGCGTCCCGCGTGATCGACAAGTGCCTGCAGCTGCACGGCGGCTACGGCTACATGCTGGAGTACCCCATCGCCCGCCTGTACGCGGACAACCGCGTGAACCGCATCTACGGCGGCACCAGCGAGGTCATGCGCTCCATCATCGCCAAGTCGATGGGCCTGTGAGCGCGTCCCTGTGAACACGGCACTGACGTCCCTGCTCGATCTGCTCGACCTCGAGCGGATCGAGCAGGACATCTTCCGCGGCATCAGCAGGTCGGCGGTCGTCCCCCGGGTGTTCGGCGGCCAGGTCGCCGCCCAGGCGCTGGTCGCGGCGGGCCGCACCGTCCCCGGCGACCGTGCCGCGCACTCCCTGCACGCGTACTTCCTGCGCCCGGGCGACCCCGGCGCGCCCATCGTCTACCAGGTGGACCGGATCCGGGACGGACGCTCCTTCACCACCCGAAGGGTGGTGGCCGTCCAGCACGGGCAGCCGATCTTCCACCTGTCGGCGTCCTTCCAGGAGCACGAGGAGGGGCTCGAGCACCAGGAGCCCATGCCGCCGGCGCCGGACCCCGAGACGCTGCCCACCGCGGAGGAGCTGCTGCCCGCGCACGCGGACCGGTTCCCCGACCCCAAGGTCATCGACCGCCTCCTGGAGGCGCGGGCCGCCGTCGACCTGCGGTACGCCGAGGACCCGCCGTTCCTCGCCGCCGGGCAGGGCCCTCGCGAACCGCGCTCCCAGGTGTGGTTCCGCACCCGCGGCAAGCTCGCGGACGACCCCCTGCTGCACGTCTGCCTGGCCACGTACGTCTCGGACATGACGCTGCTGGACTCGGTCCTCCTCGCCCACGGGCGCGGCGGCTGGGCCGTCGGCGACGTGGTCGGCGCCAGCCTGGACCACGCCATGTGGTTCCACCGGCCCTTCCGCGCCGACGAATGGCTGCTGTACGACCAGCAGAGCCCCTCGGCGTCCGGCGGCCGCGGCCTGGGCACGGCGCGCATCTACACCCAGGACGGGCGCCTGGTGGTGTCCGTCATCCAGGAGGGCGTGGTCCGCGTCCCCCGCTAGCGGTCCGCGCTTCCGGCTAGGCGGGCAGGACGGCCCGGACCAGGAAGCCGCCGTCGGGCTGCGCGCCGGCGTCCAGGGTGCCGCCCAACTGGGCGGCCCGCTCGCGCAGGCCGGTGAGGCCGTGGCCGCCGGAGGGCAGGTGCGGACCCGGCGGCCCGTCCGCGGGGCCGTTGCGCACGCTGACGAGCAGCCGGCCCCCGGCCAGCCGCACGTCGACCTCCGTCTCCGCGCCCGTCGCGTGCTTGCGCACGTTGGTCAGCGACTCCTGGACGATCCGGTAGGCGGCCTGCCCGAGGGGCGCGGGGCAGCCTCCCGCGTCGACCCGGCTCCGCACGGTGGGTCCCGCCGTGGCGAGCAGCGCCGGCAGTTCGGCCAGCCCGGGTCCGGCCGGCGGGTGGATCGACGAGCCGGTCGGTTCCGACGGGTCGGCCGTCCCGGTCACCGGAAGCCGCAGCAGGCCCACCAGGTTGCGCAGTTCGTCCAGCGCGTCCCGGCTCAGCTCCCGCACCGCTCCTGCCGCGTCACGGGCCTCCTGGCTCCGCGCGGTGACCTCCAGCGCGCCGGACTGCACCGCGATGAGGCTGATGTGGTGCGCGACGGTGTCGTGCATCTCGCGGGCGAGCCGCGCCCGTTCCCGGACGACGGCCTGCTCGGCGGCGAGCCGCCCCTCGCGCTCCCGGCTCTCGGCCAGTTCGGCCAGGCGCGCCGCCAGCTCCCGCCGGGAGGCGCCGAGCAGCCCCAGCGCCGTGGGGGCGGTGGCCAGCAGCGCCGACAGCAGCAGGGCCAGGATCGTGGCCGCGGGCTCCCAGTCGACGGTGCCGAGCCACGGCCAGGGGACGAACGAGACCACGGCCACGGCGGCGGCGCAGCCGCCGACGACCCACATGCGGGGGGTGACGCGGGGGCCGGTCGCCGCCCCGGCGCCGGCCGGCGCGGTGCGGCCCGTTCCGCCGTAGGCGACCTGGAAGAGCGCGGCCATCGGCGCCAGCCACACGTACCCGAGCGAGAGGGCCGGCAGCGTCGCCGCGAAGGCCAGCAGTGGAAACCGCCGGCGCACCAGGAGCGCGGCCGTCGCCGTGCACGCGACGGCGAGCGAGAGGGAGCCGCCCAGCGACCGGGTGGCCCACACCTCGGACGCGGACAGGGCGATGAGGACGGCCTCCGTAACGGCCGGCCGCAGCCTCACGTCCGCTCCGCCGCCGGGACGAGCCCCGCGCGGTGGGCGAGCACGGCCGCGGCCACCCGGTTGGGCGCGTCCAGCTTCCGCAGCACCGCGCGCACATGGTCCTTGACGGTGGCGACCGTGATGCCCAGCCGTGTCGCGATGTCGGCGTTCTGCCGACCCGCCGCCATGAGGACGAGCACTTCGCGCTCGCGCGAGGTGAGCAGCCCGAGCGCGACGGCGTCCGCGCCCTCGGGACCAACGTCGGCCCCCGCCCCGAGGTAGCCGCGCACGACGGTACGGCTGACGGTGGGGGTGAAGACCGTGCCGCCGGAGGCCAGGACCCGCACCGAGTCGATCAGCGTGCCCACGGCCGTGTCCTTGAGGAGGAAACCGGTGGCGCCCTCCCGCATGGCGGCGCTGATCCAGGCGCTGGTGTCGAACGCCGTGAGCATCGCCACGACTGGCGGCCGCGGCAGCGCGCGCAGTTCCCGCAGCACCGTCAGCCCGTCCGGGGGAGGCATGACGGCGTCGAGCAGCACGAGGTCGGGGCCGGCCGCCTCGATGGCGGCCACCGCGTCCCGGCCGTCGCGGTCGACGACCACCGCGATGTCTCCCGCGGATTCCAGAATCCGCCGCAGGGCGACCCTGACCAGCGCCTCGTCATCGACGATCGCTACACGGATCACGTTGCGCCTGCCTTCTGGAGCCCCTCTGCGATCGTAACCAGAGTCGCCGGATCCGCAGAGTCCGGATCCGCTGCGCGGAGGTAGGCCGCGTGCCCGCGGCTCGCTCAGCTCCGTGCTTCGAGGCCGGCGGCGGCCAGCAGGTACGCGGTGAGCGGGTCGTAGAGGTGGGGCGCCACGTTGTCGTCCAGGGGCACCGTCACCGTCAGGTCGCCCTCGGCCTCGCCGACGAACAGCGCGGGGTCGTTGCAGTCCGCGAAACCGACCGTGTCGATGCCCTGGCTGCCCGCGTAACCCGCCCACCCGTGGTCGGCGACGACGAGATCGGGCTCCTGGCCCTCGCTCTCCATCGCGTCCAGCACCTCCCGCATCGGGTCGGGGGAGTGGGTGTGCATGAGGTTGCCGCCGCGGTGCAGGACGGACACGCCGCCGATGTGCCGGATCTCGCCGTTGTCGGCGTACAGGCGGTCCGCGGGCAGCAGGACCTCGCACCCGGCGGCGCGCATCGCGGCGGCCAGCTCCTGGTGGACGGCGAACATCCCGGCCGGGTGGCCGGTGGCGAAGAGCACGCGGGCCCGCGATTCCGCGGCCTTGCGCAGCTCGACGGCCATCCGGTCCAGCGCGTCGATCGTCAGCTCCGCGTCGATGGTGTCCTGCCCCCTGCGGTGCTTCGGGTCGGCGACCACCCCGCAGCGCTCCGCCATGAGCTCCAGCACGGCCCGCGGATCCGTCCACCGCGTGCCCAGATCCAGGCCCAGCCAGTAGTAGCGGTTCCCCTCGGCGAGCTCACGGTAGTGATCCAGGTTGTTCTCGCGGCTCGTGGCCACGTCACCCGCGATACGGGTGCGTATGAGGTGCTCGGCGAGGGACTGGCGGGACGGCGTCGTGTCATGGGGCATGTGTCTCATTGTCGCGCCTGGCCGCACGCGCGTAGGGGTCGAGGGTGATCGACACCGATGTGTGACCCTCGGCGGGCCCGGAACCGGACATTTCGAGGGCTGCCGGCGGCAGGTCCGCGCGTCCGGGCGGCGTCCTCCGGATCCACCGCGCCGTCGGAGTCGCCGCTGCTCACAGCCAGCGCAGGGCGAACCACAGGTCCATCCGGGTGTCGGGGTCGTCCAGGTCCGCGTCCAGGAGCGCCGCCGTCCGGGCGATGCGCTGCCGCACCGTGTTGCGGTGCACCTCCAGGGCGACGGCGCTGCGGTCCCAGCTGCCGTGCAGCGCCAGCCAGGCGCGGAGCGTCTCCACGAGGGCGGGGGAGTCCAGCAGCGGTTCCAGCAGCGCGCGGGCCTGGGCGCGCGCCTCCTCGGGCGCCACGAGCACCGCCATGCCCGCGCCGCCGCCGCGGTGCCGGGCCAGTTCGGAGCCGTTCGCGACGGCCCGGCGCAGCGCTCCGGCCGCCTGGACGTCGGCCGCGGCGAGCCCTTCCGTGGACGCGGGGCCGCTGACCCCCAGGATCCAGCCCGGCTGCGCGGCGACCTGGCGGTCGGCGGGCAGCAGGGCCCGGACGGCGTCCCCGTCCGCGTCGACCAGGGCGGTGCCGAGGGCGGCGGCCAGCGCGGCGGCGGCCAGGGGCGCCGTCTCGCCCCGGGCGGGTCCGGTGCCGCGGCGGCGCCCGTGCACCACGATCCAGCGCGGCCCCCGACCGGGCTCCCCGGCCGGGCCGGCGGGGCCGGTCAGCAGGGGCGCGACGTCCTCGGGGCGCGCGCCGAGCAGCAGTCGCACCAGGGCGGCCGAACGGTCGGTGTCGGCCGTGCCCTGGTAGGGGCCGGTGAGCAGGGAGAGCAGCACGGTGGCGACCCCGGCGAGGGCGTTGTCGGCCGCGTCACGGCGCGCCGCCGCGACGGCCAGCACCAGCCCCTCGCCCGGAGCGCCGCCGGCCAGCGCGTAGGCCGCCAGCTGCGTACCGGCGACGGTGTCGGTGGCGGACGACGGAGCCTGCGCGTCCTGCGGCCGGTCGTCCGGCAGCGGCCTGACGACCTGGGCCAGCGCGTCGAGCGCCGAGCGGACCGGCGGGCCGGGCCGGGTGCCCGCCCCGTACAGCTCCGCCCCGCCGGGGCCGAGGAGGGCGGCCCAGCCGCCCAGGTGGCGGGCGAGCTGGCGCAGTACGGCGGGGACCGGCTCGGGGCGGGCGGCGGCGGAGGCCAGGGACCGCTGGGCCTCGGCGACCCGGCGCAGCTCGCGGTGGCGGGCCTCGGCCATCGCCTGCCAGACGGCCCGCGCGAGCGCGGTGAACGGGGTCTGCGGCGGGACCTCCACCAGCGGCAGGCCGTGGCGGTCGCACGCCGCCACGAGGGCGCGGGGCGTCACGTCGTGGACGGGCGCGAGCCCGAAGCCGAGCGCCGCGACCCCCGCCCCGGCGGCGCGCGCCACGTACCGGTCGAGGTAGTCGTCCTGGGGCCCGTCCGCCGTGCCCGCCGAGGGCGGGAAGTGCACTCCGGCGGTCAGCAGCAGCTCGCCGCCCAGCAGGTACGGCGCCGGGTCCGCCAGCTCGCTGCTGTGCACCCAGTGGACGGGTACGTCCTCGCGCGGGCCCGCGACCTGGCGGAGTCCCAGGTCGGCGCGGGCCAGCAGATCGGCGAGCGGGACCGGAGGGGTGGGCGGCGCCAGCGTCGGCATGTGCGATCCATCCATTGGAATTGCCATAAGTGGAGGAAACGTACACTTCTCGGCGCGCGTGCGGCCACCTAACATCGTCCCCGAATCGCCCGGACCCGAAGTTATCCACAGGCCCCATTCGCCTGTCGGTGGATCGGGGGAGACTCGAACCACGTCGAAGCACCACGAGTCACACGAAAGAAGGCACCCCGATGAGCAGCAACGAACCGCGCGGACCGATCGACTCGTCCCGCATCCCGCGGTATGCCGGCCCCGCCACGTTCGCCCGGCTGCCGCGGCTGGACGAGGTCGGCAGGGCGGACGTCGCCGTGGTCGGTGTGCCGTTCGACAGCGGGGTCTCGTACCGCCCCGGCGCGCGCTTCGGCGGCAACGCCATCCGTGAGGCCTCCCGGCTGCTGCGCCCGTACAACCCGGCGCAGGACGCCTCGCCGTTCGCGCTCGCCCAGGTCGCGGACGCGGGGGACATCGCCGCCAACCCGTTCAACATCAACGAGGCCGTCGAATCCATCCAGGCCGCCGCCGACGACCTGCTCGACACCGGCGCCCGCCTGATGACGCTCGGCGGCGACCACACCATCGCGCTGCCGCTGCTGCGCTCGGTCGCCCGCAAGCACGGGCCGGTCGCCCTGCTCCACTTCGACGCGCACCTGGACACGTGGGACACGTACTTCGGCGCCGAGTACACGCACGGCACGCCGTTCCGCCGGGCTGTCGAGGAGGGCATCCTCGACACCGAGGCGCTCTCCCACGTCGGCACCCGGGGCCCGCTCTACGGCAAGAAGGACCTGGACGACGACGAGAAGATGGGCTTCGGCATCGTCACCTCGGCGGACGTCATGCGCCGCGGTGTCGACGAGGTCGCGCAGCAGCTGCGCGAGCGCATCGGCGACCGCCCGCTCTACATCTCCATCGACATCGACGTCCTGGACCCGGCGCACGCCCCGGGCACCGGCACCCCGGAGGCCGGCGGGCTCACCTCCCGCGAGCTGCTGGAGATCATCCGCGGCCTCTCCTCGTGCCACCTGGTCTCCGCCGACGTCGTCGAGGTCGCCCCCGCGTACGACCACGCGGAGATCACCTCCGTCGCGGCCTCCCACACGGCGTACGAGCTGACCACGATCATGTCCCGGCAGATAGCGGAGGCCCGCCGCACCGCCGGGTGACCTCTCGCGACGCGGACGACCCCGCCGCCGAGATCCCCCCGGCACCACCGACCGGACCCGCCCACCGGGGCGGCCCGGCTCGAGCAGGGCTTGGGCCCATTGCCCGAGAGACATGAGACCTTGGCCCCTCTTCGGCCATGGTTTGTTGCTGCAGGATGAAATCCGCACGCCAGCGCGTTGCAGCGTCGGGTAGTCGTGGATCGGTGGGAGGACCCGGGTGACATCGGCGAAGGTTGAGCCGGAGCAGGGCTGGTTGCGGCGGTTGGTCGGCTATTGCTGGCGGTACCGCCGCAACGTCCTGCTGGCGTTGGGCGCGTCGCTGGGCGGGATGGCCGTCACCGCGCTCGTGCCGCTGGTGCCGAAGCTGATCATCGACGACGTGGTGGTGGCGCACGACCGGCCGCTGCTGCCCTGGGCGATCGTGCTGGTGGTCGCCGCGGTCGCCGTCTACGTCCTGACGTACGTGCGGCGCTTCTACGGGGGCCGGCTCGCCCTCGACGTGCAGCACGACTTGCGCAGCGACATGTTCCGCTCGCTGACCAGGCTGGACGGCCGGCGGCAGGACGAACTGGACACCGGCCAGGTGGTCGGCAGGGCCACCAGCGACCTGCAGCTCATCCAGGGCCTGCTCTTCATGCTGCCGATGATGATCGGCAACGTGCTGCTGTTCGTGCTGTCCCTGGTCGTGATGCTCACCCTCTCCCCGCTGCTGACCCTCGTCGCGCTGGCCGTCGCCCCCGCCCTGTGGTTCATCGCCGACCGCAGCCGCAAGAAGCTCTTCCCCGCCACCTGGTACGCCCAGGGGCAGGCCGCGGCCGTCGCGGGCATCGTGGACGGGTCTGTCACCGGTGTCCGCGTGGTGAAGGGCTTCGGCCAGGAGCAGCAGGAGATGGACAAGCTGGAGGGCGTCAGCAGGAAGCTCTTCGCCGGCCGGCTCCGCTCGATCCGGCTCAACGCGCGCTACAGCCCGGCCCTCCAGGCCGTCCCCTCGATCGGCCAGGTGGGCATGCTGGCCCTCGGCGGATGGATGGCGACCCGCGGGCAGATCACGCTCGGCACGTTCGTCGCGTTCTCCACGTACCTCGCGCAGCTCACCGGCCCGGTGCGGATGCTGACCATGATGCTGACCGTAGGACAGCAGGCGCGGGCCGGCGTCGAACGCGTCCTGGAACTGATCGACACCGAGCCGACGCTGGAGGAGGGCACCCGCACGCTGCCCGAGGGCGCGGCCACCGTCGAGTTCGACCACGTCACCTTCGGGTACGACCCCGAGCGGCCGGTGCTCAGCGACTTCTCGCTGCGCGTCGAGCCCGGCGAGACCGTCGCCGTCGTCGGCGCCTCCGGCTCCGGGAAGTCCACCGTCTCGCTGCTGCTGCCGCGCTTCTACGACGCCACCGGCGGCGCGGTGCGCATCGGCGGCGAGGACGTCCGCGACCTCACCTTCGACTCGCTGCGCGGCGCCATCGGCATGGTGCCCGAGGACAGCTTCCTGTTCTCCGACACCGTGCGCTCCAACATCGCCTACGGATTCCCGGACGCCACCGACGAGCAGGTCTTCGCCGCGACCCGCGCGGCGCAGGCGCACGAGTTCATCGAGGCGCTCCCCGAGGGCTACGGCACCGTGGTGGGCGAGCAGGGACTGACCCTGTCCGGCGGCCAGCGCCAGCGCGTCGCCCTCGCCCGCGCGATCCTGACCGACCCGCGGCTGCTGCTCCTTGACGACGCGACCTCGGCGGTCGACGCCCAGGTCGAGGCGGAGATCTTCGACGCGCTGCGCGAGGTCGTGACCGGCCGGACGACGCTGCTCATCGCCCACCGCCGCTCGACGCTGGCGCTCGCCGACCGGATCGCCGTACTGGAGGACGGCCGGCTGGCGGACATCGGCACCCATGACGAGCTGGAGGAGCGCTCCGCGCTGTTCCGCAAGCTGCTGACCGACCCGGACGCGCTCGGCGCCGACGTGGTCACCGCCGACCCGGCCGGGGTCCTCGCCGCCGCCTGGTCGGGCGAGGGCGCCGCGACCGGACTGGCCGAACGCACCGCCACCGCACCCGAGTCCGGCACGTCGAAGGACGCCGGCCCGCTCGACGGGGTGACGCCCGCGCTGTGGCGCAGGGAGCCGCTGCCGGCGGACGGGTCCGCGCCGGGCACGGCCCGGGCGAACGGCCCCGCCGCGGCCCCGGCCGTCCCGGCGGGCGGCGGACCCGGCGGCATGGCCGCCGCGATGGCCGGGATGCCCGCCTCTCCCGACCTGCTCGCGAAGGTGGCGGCGCTGCCGCCCGCCACCGACACCCCCGGGGTGGACGAGGCACAGGCCCGCATCGTCGACGAGGAGTTCGGCCTGCGCAGCCTGCTGCGCGGCTTCCGCACCCCGCTGCTGCTGAGCCTGCTGCTGGTGGCGGCGGACGCCGTCGCCGGGCTGATGCTGCCCGTGCTGATCCGGCACGGCATCGACTCCGGCGTCCGGGAGGCCGCGCTCGGCGCGGTCTGGGCGGCCTCGGCCGCCGGCCTGGTGATCGTCGCTGTGCAGTGGGCGGCGCAGTGGGGCTCGGCGCGGCTGACCGGCAGGACCGGCGAGCGCGTCCTCTACACCCTGCGCGTGAAGATCTTCTCGCACCTGCACCGGCTCGGGCTCGACTACTACGAGCGCGAACTGACCGGCCGGATCATGACCAGGATGACCACGGACGTCGACGCGCTGTCGACCTTCCTGCAGACGGGCCTGGTCACCGCCCTGGTCAGCGTGCTCACCTTCTTCGGCATCCTGATCGCGCTGCTCGCCCTGGACGTGGAGCTGGCCCTGCTGGTCTTCGCGACGCTGCCGCCGCTGGTCCTGGCCACCTGGGTCTTCCGCCGCAAGTCGGTCCGGGCGTACGAACTGGCCCGCGAGCGCGTCGGCGTCGTCAACGCCGACCTGCAGGAGAACGTCGCCGGGCTGCGCATCGTGCAGGCGTTCCGCCGGGAGCGCGGCGGCGCCGTCCGCTTCGCGGAGCGCAGCAGCGCGTACCGCGAGGCCCGGGTGCGCGGACAGTTCCTGATCTCGGTCTACTTCCCGTTCGTCCAGCTGCTCTCCAGCGGCGCCGCCGCGCTGGTGCTGATCATCGGCGCCCAGCGCGTCGGCGCGGGCACGCTGACCGCGGGCGCGCTCGTCGCGTACCTGCTCTACATCGACCTCTTCTTCGCCCCGGTGCAGCAGCTGTCGCAGGTCTTCGACGGCTACCAGCAGGCGTCGGTGTCGCTCGGCCGGATCCGGGAGCTGCTGCGGATGCCGAGCACCACCCCGCCCGCCGCCCGACCGCTGCCCGTCCCGGCGCTGCGCGGCGAGATCACCTTCGAGGACGTGCACTTCCGGTACGGGGACGGGGCCGAGGCGCTCAGCGGCGTGAACCTGCGGATACCGGCCGGGCAGACGGTCGCCTTCGTCGGCGAGACCGGCGCGGGCAAGTCCACGCTGGTCAAGCTGGTCGCCCGGTTCTACGACCCGACCGGTGGCGGTGTCCTGGTCGACGGTACCGACATCCGCGAGCTGGACATGACGGCCTACCGGCAGCGGCTGGGCGTCGTCCCGCAGGAGCCGTACCTCTTCGCCGGAACGGTGCGCGACTCCATCGCCTACGGGCGGATGGACGCGACCGACGCGGAGGTCGAGGCAGCGGCGCGCGCGGTCGGGGCGCACGACATGATCGCGACGCTCGACGGCGGCTACCTGCACCTGGTCACCGAGCGCGGCCGCAACCTGTCCGCCGGCCAGCGCCAGCTGATAGCCCTGGCCAGGGCCGAGCTCGTCGATCCCGACGTCCTGCTGCTGGACGAGGCGACGGCCGCGCTGGACCTGGCGACGGAAGGGCTGGTCAACCAGGCCGCCGACCGGCTGGCGGTGCGGCGCACGACGCTCGTCGTCGCGCACCGGCTGACCACGGCCTCGCGCGCCGACCGTGTCGTCGTGCTCGACCACGGCCGCGTCGTCGAGGACGGCACGCACGACGAACTGCTCGCCGCCGACGGGCGATACGCCCGCCTGTGGCGCACATTCGTCGGCGAAGTACGGGCCGCCGCCTGAAAATGCACTGCCGCAACGCCCTCTGGCGGTAGGACCGTTGCTCCCCTAGGTTCTGCGGCAACGTCCGTGAACCCAGGGGAGGGTCCATGCGTAAGGCGCTCAGATGGCTGCTGTCACTGATGCTGCTCGTCGGCGCGACCGGTGCGGTCGGGGCCGGTGCGACGGGAACGGCCGCCGCCGCCGGCCGACCGGACAGCGCGGCCGCGACCGGTGCGAACAGCGCCGCGGACGCGGCGAGCACCGACATCAAGGACCGCATCCTGGCGATACCCGGGATGACCCTCATCGAGGAGAAGCCGGTCACCGGCTACCGGTACTTCGTCCTCAACTACACCCAGCCGATCGACCACCGGCGCCCCTGGAAGGGGACGTTCCAGCAGCGGCTGACGGTACTGCACAAGGCGACCGACCGTCCGACGGTCTTCTTCACCTCCGGCTACGGGCTCTCCACCAACGCGAGCCGGTCGGAGCCGACCCGGCTCATCGACGGCAACCAGGTCTCCATGGAGTACCGGTTCTTCACCCCGTCCCGTCCCGCCGAGCCGGCCGACTGGTCCAAGCTCGACATCTGGCAGGCCGCCAGCGACCAGCACCGCATCTTCCGGGCGCTGAACCGGATCTACGACCGTAACTGGCTCGACACCGGCGGCAGCAAGGGCGGCATGACCGCCACCTACTTCCGCCGCTTCTACCCGGACGACATGGACGGAACGGTCGCCTACGTCGCGCCCAACGACGTCGTCAACAAGGAGGACTCGGCCTACACGGAGTTCTTCAAGAGGGTCGGCAACGCCGACTGCCGGGCCGCGCTCAACGCCGTGCAGCGCGAGGCACTGGTCCGCCGGGACGAGATCGTCGCCCGCTACCAGAAGTACGCCGACGACAACTCCCTGACCTTCACCACCGTGGGCAGCGCCGACAAGGCGTACGAGAACGTGGTGCTGGACCTGGTGTGGGCGTTCTGGCAGTACCACCTGGAGGCGGAGTGCCCGACCGTCCCCGCGCCGACGGCGACCACCGATGAGCTGTACACGTTCATCGACACCATCTCCGGCTTCGACTTCTACACCGACCAGGGCCTGGAGTACTACACGCCGTACTTCTACCAGGCCGGCACCCAGCTCGGCGCGCCCACCTTCGCGACCCCGCACCTCAAGGGCCTGCTGCGCTACCCGGGCATCTACCAGCCGCGTTCGTACGTGCCGCGGTCCATCCCGATGACGTTCCAGCCGCAGGCGATGCCCGACGTGGACAACTGGGTGCGGCACCACGCCCAGCGGATGCTCTTCGTGTACGGCACCAACGACCCGTGGGGCGCGGAGCCGTTCCGCCTCGGGAAGGGCGCGAAGGACTCCTTCGTGATGTGGGCGCCCGGCGCGAACCACGGCGCGAACATCGCCGCGCTGAACCCCGCGGACAACGCCAAGGCGACCGCCGAGGTGCTGAAGTGGGCGGGCGTCACCCAGGCCACGACGCTCGTGCCCTCGTTCGACGCGAAGCTCGACGTACCGAGCGAGCTCATGGACCGGCGCCACCCGCTGTAGGCGCGGACGCAGCTCAGAGCCGGCGGGCGCACCCGGTGCCCGCCGGCCCGACGCTGACGAACAGATCGGTTCCGGGCGGGCATTGCGCGCGATCGGGTGCGATCGATTCGACCCGGTATCCGGGCTTGTTGCGGCTGGAACCGTCGCAGGCCGTCTCCTTCACCTCGCCGGCACCCGTCGAGTAGACGCAGTCGCCGACGATGGTGCGCGGCCCGCCGCCCGCCCCCGGGTCACCGGGGTGCGGGTCGTCGAGCTTGCGCATGCAGGCGTAGCCGGGCGACCGACCGGACCGCACGGTCAGGACGAAGTCGGTCGTCTCCGGGCAGCGGGTCCCCGCCCGTACGGTCGAGCCGCCGGCCGCCGCACTCGGCGGTGTGCCGGACGATCCGCCCGTCGGCTGGCTGTCCGTCTGCGATCCGCCCGCCGAGGCGTCGGGCAGCAGGCCGTGGAGGCGGACCGTGACCTGGGCGATGGCGTAGGGATCCGAGCACGCCACCTCCACGTACGAGTCCAGCGGATCGCTCTGCGCACACGCGCCCTCCGCCAGGAACGTCCCCCCGGTGCCCGTGGCCGCCGGTGAGGCCGATCCCGCCCGCCCCCCGCCGCCCGCCGCCCCCTGGAAGGGCGCGCAGGCCCCGAGAGCGATGAGGGCGGTGAGGGCGCTGAGCACGGCCGCCGATGTCACCGCGGTGTGCAGAAACGATCCGACATGGCCGTATCCGCGCATGATGGCCCCCCTGAGTTCCCCCGGGCAAGATGCACCCATACGTCAGGGTAGGGGGCGGATCCGACCGAGGGGAGGGCCTGCCGGATCCCGTTCGGGCGGACCCGTTCCGAAGGGGTCACAACCTGGCAGAACGTGTTCGCGAATGCCCCGGCCACCGGCAGCCCGTGACCGGCAGCCCATGACCGGCGGCCCGTCACGGACACCCCACCACCGACACCCCACCACCGACACCGCACCACCGGCAGCCCGTTCCCGGTGGCCCGCTACCGGTACCCCAGCCCGTGGCCGATCGGGTAGAGCACCTGTCGCGGATCGTCCGCGCGCGGCACCGCCACCGGAAGCCGCCCCGTCGGAGCCGCCCTCCCGGCGATGACCCGCGCCGCCGCGCGCATCGACACATCGGTCCAGCCGTACACCGCCAACCCGGCCGCGACGCCGTCGAGCCACGCGATGTCGTACGGATTGCGCACGGCGACCTGGACGACCGGCACGCCGGTCGCCACCAGTGCCGCGACCAGGGCGATCTGACCGGTCGAGGCCCCCGTGACGTTGTACGTCCCGATGACGACGGCGTCCTTGCCGCGGGCGGCGGCGACGGCCTGGTCGATGACGGCCCTGCCCGGCGCGGTCCCGGTCGGCAGGGACTCCGCGGGGTGGCCGAGGTCCGTGAGCGCCTTGGCCAGGACGGAGGTCGGCGGGCCGCCGGTGCCGGACGGCGCGGCCGGATCCGCGCCGACGACGAGCAGGTTCCGGTGCGCGCGGCGCGGCAGCGGCAGGATCCGGGAGGGGTTGGAGAGCAGCGTGACGGTGCGGTCGGTGATCCGCTCGGCGGTCGCGAGGTGCGAACGGATGCCGACCGCGCGGTCGACGCCCTGGTGCGTGACGTACGGATCGCGGAACAGGCCCCTGCGGGCCTTGAGTTCCAGGATCCGGACGAGGGACTCGTCGATCCGCTGCTCGCTGATCTCCCCCGACGCGAGCGCGTCGAGCACCGCGTGCCAGGCGACGTCGAGGAGCGGCGGGTTCAGCAGCTGGTCGGCTCCGGCTTTGAGAGCGAGCACGGGCACCCGGTCGTCGCCGTACTTCTGCCGCACCCCTGCCATGCCGAGCGAATCGGTGATCACGACACCGTCGTAACCCAGCTCCTCCCGGAGGATTCCGGTGAGGATCGGGTGCGAGAGGGTGGCGGGGTCGCCCGAGTCGTCCAGCGCCGGCACCAGGATGTGGGCCGTCATGATCGAGTCGATCCCGGCGGCGATCGCGGCACGGAACGGCGGCGCGTCGATCCGCCGCCACTCGTCCTGCGAATGGGTGATGACCGGCAGCTCGAAATGGCTGTCGGTGCCGGTGTCCCCGTGCCCTGGGAAGTGCTTGGCCGTGGCGGCGATCCCGGCCCCCTGGTACCCCCTGACCTGGGCCGCCGTCAGAGCGGCGACGGCCTGCGGATCGGCGCCGAGGGACCGTACGCCGATCACGGGGTTGGCCGGATTGACGTTGACGTCCGCGACCGGGGAGAAGTTCTGGTTGACGCCCATGGCGCCGAGTTCGGTACCGACGACCCGGGCCGCGGCGCGGGCGTCGTGCGGATCGCCGTCCGCGCCCAGCGCCATCCCGCCGGGGAAGAGGGTGGCGGGGGAGCCGATCCGGGCGACCGCGCCCTGCTCCTGGTCGGTGGAGATCAGCAACGGGATCGGCGTCCCGTGGGCCAGCCCGGCGCGCTGGATGCCGTTGGAGAGGTCGGCGATCTGGTGCGGGTCGCGGGTGTTGTGCGCCCAGCTGAAGTAGATGATGCCGCCGAGGTGGTACTTGGCGATCAGTTCGGCGGCGTTGGAGATGCCCATCTCGCTCTGGTTGGAGGCGACGTCGGCGGCGTCGGGGGCGGTGGCGGAGTGACCGTAGACCCGCATCACGAAGAGCTGGCCGACCTTCTCCGCACGGCTCATCCGCGCGATGATCGCGCGGATGAGCCTGCGGTCCGGAACGGCGGCCTGGGCCGAGGGGACACCGGCGGCGAGGGCGCCCGCCGTGACGGCGGTGGCGGCCGCGGTGGCGAGGACGGTTCGGCGGGATGGCTGATGGTGCATGTCGAACTCCTTCCGGCTGGAGGAGATGAGCACGCTGAAAGTTTTCTTCAGTTGACACGGATAGCCGGAAAGTTTTCGTCAGTCAATGGCTGTGACGCGAGTCGGCAGCACATTCACCGGGACGGCCAGCACCGCCGCGTAGAACTCGGGCCGGATGCAGCGGATGTTCTCGCCCCCGGTCGGCGCCGCGGAGACCCGTCCCTCGGGCGAGACGAGGAGCGTGGCGCCGGTGGGCCGGCAGCCGGAGAGCTCGAAGCCGAAGCGCCGCTCCCCGCTCTTCGGCGGATGCGCGGCCAGCTGCGCGCGCACGGCGGAGGCGCCGGAGGCGGGAAGACCCGCCAGATAGGTGTTCAGCTGGGCGGGCTGGGTCACTTCCGACCCCTTGGAACGCCCTGGCCCGCCCTGGCCCTGGGCCGCCACGACGTCGAGGTGCGCGAACGCCACCGTCGTACCGGGGCCGGGCGAGGTGGCCGGCTCCCGTCGCACCCCGAACACCGGATGCTTCGGCATGCGGTCCCGCGGCACCTCGAACACCACCGTGACGCGGTTGGCGACGAGGCACTCGGGCGGGGGCTTCGGCTGGCTGACCCCGAGCGTCAGCCGGTCGCCGCTCGCGAGCAGCGCGACGCCGGTGGCCTGGCTGCAACCGGTGGTCTCCGTCCAGCCCACGAGCACGTTGCGCGAGAAGTCCGTCTTCTGGCTCCGCTGGGCGATCTCGCGGGCGGCCGCCGGATCGGAGCCCGCGAACCAGCTCGGGAAGCGGGAGAGTTCGAGTTCGCTCGTGACCACCGAGTGCACCGCGGGCGGGTTGCGCACCCCCGTGGAGAGGTACACGACCCGGGACTCGATCCCGCGGGTCCCGGAGGGGATGGTCGAGGTGCCGCCGGAGGTCGAGGTGCCACCGGACGACGGACCGGACGACGGCGAACCACCGGTCGGTGTCGTGGGCAGCGGGGTCCCCGTCGCCGACGTGGAGGGGCTGTGGTCGCCCCCGACGTTGTCGGACGGCGGCGCGCCGGTGGCGGGACGGTCCTGGCCGCAGCCGGTGGACAGGGCTGTCAGGGACGCGGCCAGCACCGCGACCGACACGGTTCTACGGAGCTTTTTCAGCAGCATGTGGCTTGGACGGGCGGATTCCACGACCGGTTCCGTGCGATGGCTGGACATGGCTCCATCGTGGGGTCGCCCGGGGCGGCAGAGGAGCGCGCGACGCGCCGTGCGGCCGAATGTCCCCGTGACTCCGCCCGAATCCCCACCCTCAGGACCGCCCGCCCGTCACGCTGGGTCGTCCGCCGGGCCGAACCGCCCGCCGGGCCTGACTGTCCGTAGCGTCGAGCCGTCCGTCGCTGAGGCGTCCGTAGCGCCGAGTCGTCCGTTGCGCCGAGCCGTCCGTCAGGCGGAGTGGCCCGTCAGGCGGAGCGGCCCGTCACGCCGAGCCGCCCGTCACGCCGAGGCGCCCGTCCGGACCGGGCCGCCCGTCACGCCGAGCTGGCGAGCAGTTGCGACAGGTGCTGCCGGGCCGGGGTCAGCAGCTCCGGAAGCTCCGCGACCTGCGGGTACCAGCGCTTCTCGTACTCCCAGCACAGCCAGCCGTCCCAGTCCCCCCGGCTCAGCACCTCCACGGTCTCGGCCAGCGGCAGCACGCCCTCCCCGAGCGGCAGCGGCGTGGTGTCCTCGGCCGAGGCGATGTCCTTGACCTGCACGTATCCCAGGTGCGGGGCGAGCACCGGGTAGCTCTCGGACGGCTGCTCGCCGCCGCGCCAGGTGTGCATCACGTCCCAGATCACCCCCACGCTGCCGTGTCCCACCAGCCCCATGATCCGCGCCGCGTCCGCCCCGGTCGCGTGGGAGTCGTGCGTCTCGAGCAGCACCTTCACCCCGAGGCGGGCGGCGTCCGGCGCGACCGCCGCCAGGCGGCGCGCGGCGTACAGGTCGGCCTCCTCCGCGGGCAGTTCCCCGCCGCCGGGGAAGACCCGTACGAACGGGGCCCCGAGATCGGCCGCGAGTTGCAGGTTGGCCCGCAGGTCGGCGAGCACCGGCTCGTCGTCACCCGGCGCGGCGACCTTGGCGTAGGCCGCCACCGTCAGGATCTCCACCCCCGCCTTCCCGAACTCGGCCACGACCGCTTCGCGTTCCGCCGCCGACAGGCCGGTGTTGACGGGTTCCTCGGCGTTGGCCCGGAGTTCCACGCCGTGGAAACCATGCTCGACGGCGAGGCGGACGACCTGCTCGATGGGAAGGGCGGGGACACCGAGGGTGGAGAACGCGAGCTTCATCCGCCGGACACTAGGCACCGCGCCGAGCAGGGTCAACCTCCGGCGGCGCCAGTCGCCGCGCGCCGCCGCGATCCGGCCTGCGGGCGGTTCCGCCCGAGAGGTCTCCTTCCGGCCTCCCGCGGCCGTGCAGGCCCTGACCTCAGGCGCTGACCTCAGGCGCTGACCTCAGCCCTGGCCTCAGGCCCTGGCCTCAGGCGGGGATCTCAGGCGGAGCCGGCGCGCGGCCCCGCCGTGGAGGCCCGCACCATCAGCTCGGTACGGATCGTCGCGAGGCCGCCGGGCGGCGGAGCCTGCCGCCCCATGACGAGACGGCCGGCCCGTGCGCCCGCCTCCTGGAGCGGAATGCGCACGGTCGTCAGGGCCGGGGCTGTGTCCACGCTGAACGGGAGGTCGTCGAAGCCCGCCACGGAGATGTCGTCCGGAATGCGCAGCCCTTGGTCGCGCACCGCCGCGCACACGCCCAGCGCGACCGTGTCATTGGCGGCGAGGACGGCGGTCAGCGACGGTTCCCTGCGCAGCAGTTCCAGCGCCGCGTCATAGCCGGACGAGCGGTCGTACGAGCCGTGCACCGTGAGCCGTTCGACCTCCGGCCCGGCGGACGGCAGCCCGTGGTCGGCGAGCGCCGCCCGGTGGCCCCTCAGCCGGTGCCGGGTGGTGGTGCGGTCGGCGGGACCCGCGACGTACCCGATCCGGCGGTGGCCCAGGGAGAGCAGGTGCTCGGTGAGCCGCCGCGCGCCGCCCTGGTTGTCGAAGGCGACGGTCGCGACGGGGATCTCCGTGCCCGGCTGGTCCAGCGGCGGGCGCCCGCACAGCACGATCCGCGTGCCGGACCCGGCGAGGCGGGCGAGCCGGGCGGCGACCGCCGCGCTGTGCTCGGCGCCCTCGACCGCGCCTCCGGTGATCACGACTCCGGCGGCGCGCTGGCGTTCCAGCAGCGTCAGGTATGTCAGTTCGGCCTCGGGGGAGCCGCCGGTGTTGCACACCACCGCGAGCTTGCCGCCGCCGGGCGCGGACGGGTCGCTGATCTCGGCCTGGACGGCGCTCGCGATCAGTCCGAAGAACGGGTCCGCGACATCGTTGACGAGCACGCCGACCAGGTCGGAGGTGGCGGCCGCCAGGCCTCTGGCCTGCCCGTTCACCACGTAGTCCAGATCCTCGACCGCGCGCTGGACGCGTTCGCGCGTGCTGCCGGCGACGGGGTAGTTGCCGTTGAGGACGCGCGAGACAGTCGCGGACGACACCCCGGCGCGCGCCGCGACATCGGCGAGGGTCACTGCCATCTGCGTCCGTACCTCCTGCTGGCCGTTCCCGGACCGCTCCGCCCGTTGCCGGACATGTTCTCACCTTGTCGGATCGGCCCGCTTCCGGCTAGCGTGCAATGGAAGAAAGCGCTTGCTATCGCTCGACGGGCGGTAGCGGCCGAAGGGGAGGACCCAACGTGACACGCAGGACAGTGCGGATCGCCATGAACGGCGTCACGGGCCGCATGGGCTACCGCCAACACCTCGTCCGCTCGATCCTGAGCCTGCGCGAGCAGGGCGGGCTCGACCTCGGGGACGGCACGACGCTGTGGCCCGAGCCGATCCTCGTCGGCCGCCGGGAGCACGCGCTGCGCGCGATGGCGGACCGGCACGGGCTGGAGCACATCTCCACCGACCTCGACGCCGTCCTGGCCGACCCGACCGTCGAGATCTACTTCGACGCCCAGGTCACCTCGGCCCGCGAGGAGTCGGTGCGCAAGGCCATCGCCGCCGGAAAGCACATCTACTGCGAGAAGCCCACCGCGACGTCCCTGGACGGCGCCCTGGAGCTGGCCCGGCTCGCCACCGCCGCCGGCGTCAAGCACGGCGTGGTCCAGGACAAGCTCTTCCTCCCCGGCCTGCTCAAGCTCAAGCGGCTCATCGACGGCGGCTTCTTCGGGCAGATCCTCTCCGTGCGCGGCGAGTTCGGCTACTGGGTCTTCGAGGGCGACTGGCAGAGCGCCCAGCGGCCTTCCTGGAACTACCGTTCGCAGGACGGCGGCGGCATCGTCGTCGACATGTTCCCGCACTGGGAGTACGTGCTCCACGAGCTGTTCGGCCGGGTCAGGACGGTGCAGGCGCTGACCGCCACCCACATCCCGCGGCGCTGGGACGAGGACGGCAAGCCGTACGACGCGACCGCCGACGACGCCGCCTACGGCATCTTCCAGCTCGACGGCGGCGCCATCGCCCAGATCAACTCCTCCTGGACGGTGCGCGTCAACCGCGACGAGCTGGTGGAGTTCCAGGTCGACGGCACGCACGGCTCGGCCGTCGCGGGCCTGCGGGACTGCCGGGTGCAGCACCGCTCCGCCACCCCCAAGCCGGTCTGGAACCCGGACCTTCCGGTCACCGAGCCCTTCCGCGACCAGTGGCAGGCGGTCCCGGACAACGGCGAGTTCACCAACGGGTTCAAGAGCCAGTGGGAGCTCTTCCTGCGCCACGTGGTGCTCGACGAGCCCTGGCAGTGGGACCTGCTGGCCGGTGCGCGCGGCGTCCAGCTCGCCGAGCTGGGGCTGAAGTCGTCCGCGGAGGGCCGCCGCTTCGACGTCCCGGAGCTGTCCCTGTGAGCGGCCGGACCATCGGGCTCCCGACCGCCTCCGGCGAACTGCGCGCCTACGCTCCGCGTACCGAGCCCGTCGTGCACGCACCCGGTACCTCCCCGGGCGGCGCACAGGGTGCCGCATCGGGTGCCTCCCCAGGTGCCTCCCCGGGTGCCTCCCCGGGCGTCTCCCCGGGCGGTGAGCTGCGCAGCCGGGTCGTCTACTCGGCCGCGCACGTCGTCGCGGACCCCTGGCGCAGCGCCGCCGACGAGCCCGCGGCCATCGACTGGGACGCCACCCTGGCCTTCCGCCGCCACCTGTGGTCGCAGGGCCTGGGCGTCGCCGAGGCGATGGACACCGCCCAGCGCGGAATGGGCCTGGACTGGCCGGCCGCGGCCGAACTGATCCGCCGCTCCTCCGCCGAGGCCCGGGCCACCGGGGGCCGCATCGCCTGCGGCGTCGGCACCGACCAGCTCGTCGCGCCCGCCGCGACGCTCGCCGAGGTCACGGCCGCCTACGAGGAGCAGCTCGCGGTGGTGGAGGAGGCCGGATCGCAGGCCGTCCTCATGGCGTCCCGCGCGCTGGCGGCCCTCGCCAAGGGCCCCGACGACTACGTCGAGGTCTACAGCCACCTGCTCCGCCAGTCCGCGGAGCCGGTCGTCCTGCACTGGCTCGGCCCGATGTTCGACCCCGCCCTGGCGGGCTACTGGGGCAGCGACGACCTGGACGCGGCGACGGAGACGTTCCTGGAGGTCATCGCCGCCCACCCGGACAAGGTCGACGGGATCAAGGTGTCGCTGCTCGACGCCCGGCGCGAGGTGGAGCTGCGGCGCCGGCTGCCGAAGGGCGTGCGCTGCTACACCGGCGACGATTTCAACTACCCCGAGCTGATCGAGGGCGACGAGCAGGGCTTCAGCCACGCCCTGCTCGGCATCTTCGACCCGCTGGCGCCACTCGCCGCGGCCGCCGTACGCACTCTGGACACCGGCGACACGGCGGGCTTCCGGGCGCTGCTCGACCCGACCGTTGAGCTGTCCCGGCACCTGTTCGGTGCTCCGACGCGCTACTACAAGACCGGGGTGGTGTTCCTGGCCTGGCTGGCGGGCCACCAGTCGCACTTCACGATGGTGGGCGGGCTGCAGTCGGCGCGCTCCCTCCCGCACCTCGCGCACGCCTACGAGCTGGCCGACGGCCTCGGGCTCTTCCCGGACCCGGCGCTGGCCGAGGCACGGATGCGGCAGCTGCTCGCGATCAACGGGGTGTCGGCATGAGCTCCCACGGCGTGGCCCCCGACGATTCGACCGCTCCCGGCGACCTGGCGCGGCTGAGCATCAACCAGGAGACCGTCAAGCAGTGGTCGCTGCCCGAGCTGGCGGCGGGCTGCGCGGCACTCGGGGTGCCCGGCGTGGGCCTGTGGCGCGCACCGGTGCAGGAGTACGGCGTCGAGCGGGCGGCCAAGCTGATGCGGGAGACCGGCCTCCAGGTGACGTCCTTGTGCCGTGGCGGCTTCTTCACCGCGAGCGATCCCGCCGCCCGCCGGGCGGCGATGGACGACAACCGGGCCGCGATCGACGAGGCGGCGGCCCTGGAAACCGGCACCCTGGTGCTGGTTTCGGGTGGACTGCCCGCAGGAGAGCGCGACATCGCGGCGGCCCGGGAGCGGGTCGCCGACGCGCTGGCCGAACTGGCTCCGTACGCCGCCGAGCGCTCGGTCCGGCTGGCGATCGAGCCGCTGCACCCGATGTACGCGTCGGACCGGTGCGTGGTCTCCACGCTCGCTCAGGCTCTGGACATCGCCGAGCGCTTCCCCGCCGAGCAGGTCGGGGTCGTCGTGGACACGTACCACCTGTGGTGGGACGACCGGGCGCCGGCGCAGATCGCCCGTGCCGGGGCGGCAGGCAGGATCGCGGCCTTCCAGCTTGCGGACTGGGTCACCCCGCTGCCCGAGGGCGTGCTGCTGGGGCGGGGCCAGCTCGGTGACGGCTGCATCCACCTGCGCGGATTCCGGGAGCAGGTGGACGCCGCCGGGTACGCGGGCGCCGTGGAGGTGGAGATCTTCAACCCCGCCCTGTGGGCGCGGGACGGCTCGGAAGTGGTCGCGGAGATCGCCCGCAGGTACCGCGAACACGTGCTCTGAAAGATCTTCAAAATATTTCTGTCAGGCGTACAACCCTTCTGGGGGGTCGCCGGTCTTACAGGCATCAAGGTTCCCGGGAGGGGTTCGGGGAACCGCGATGGAGATACGCCCGAGGGGGGCTTCGGGGGTACTGGGGGGAAACGCGAAGGGGTCCGGCTCACGCCGGGCCCCTTTCGCATGGCGCATGCCCGTCCCACCTCCCCTGCCGCGGTTGTCCACAGGCCCGTCCGGAGTGTCGGGGGCAGGCGGTACCTTCGGACCAGATCGCCGCCGAGCACGCAGTCGGGCAGCCGCCGGACAGCCGCGGAGCGCCGCTGGGGGAGGGGAGGCCGGGCCATGGGGGACGCGCGGTTCGCGGTGCTCGAAGCCGTCCTGGAACGGATCACCTACGCCAACGAGGACAACGGCTACACGGTCGCGCGGGTCGACACCGGCCGGGGCGCCGGCGATCTGCTGACCGTGGTGGGCGCCCTGCTGGGGGCGCAGCCGGGCGAGTCGCTGCGGATGGAGGGCCGCTGGGGCTCGCACCCGCAGTACGGCAAGCAGTTCACCGTCGAGAACTACACGACGGTCCTGCCGGCGACGATCCAGGGGATCCGCCGGTACCTGGGTTCGGGGTTGATCAAGGGGATCGGGCCCAAGATCGCCGACCGGATCGTGGAGCACTTCGGCACGGAGACGCTGGATGTCATCGAGGGCGCGCCGAAGCGGCTGATCGAGGTGCCGGGGCTCGGCCCCAAGCGGACGAAGATGATCGCGATCGCCTGGGAGGAGCAGAAGGCGATCAAGGAGGTGATGGTCTTCCTGCAGGGGGTGGGGGTCTCCACGTCCATCGCCGTGCGCATCTACAAGAACTACGGGGACGCGTCGATCTCCGTGGTGCGGAACCAGCCCTACCGGCTGGCGGCCGACGTGTGGGGCATCGGCTTCCTGACCGCCGACCGGATCGCCCAGGCGGTGGGGATACCCCATGACAGCCCGGAGCGGGTCAAGGCGGGGCTCCAGTATGCGCTGTCGCAGGCCACCGACAGCGGGAACTGCTTCCTGCCCGAGGAGCAGCTGCTCTCCGACTCCGTCAAGCTGCTGCAGGTGGACGCGGGGCTGGTGATCGACTGCCTAGCGGAGCTGGTGGGTGAGGAGGGCGTGGTCCGGGAGTCCGTACCGGATCCGGAGGGCGGTGATCCGGTGCGGGCGGTGTACCTGGTGCCGTTCCACCGGGCGGAGATCTCCCTGGCCGGGCAACTGCTCAGGCTGCTGCGGGGTCCGGAGGACCGGCTGCCGCTGTTCCAGGACGTGCAGTGGGACAAGGCCCTGACGTGGCTGGCGGGTCGTACGGGGGCGGATCTGGCGGAGGAGCAGCAGCAGGCGGTGCGGCTGGCGCTGACCCAGAAGGTCGCGGTGCTCACCGGCGGGCCCGGCTGCGGCAAGTCCTTCACCGTGCGCTCCGTGGTGACCCTGGCGCAGGCGAAGAAGGCCAAGGTGGTGCTCGCCGCTCCGACCGGCCGCGCCGCCAAGCGGCTGTCCGAGCTGACGGGCATGGAGGCGTCGACCGTGCACCGGCTGCTGGAGCTCAAGCCCGGCGGTGACGCGGCCTACGACAAGGACCGCCCGCTGGACGCGGACCTGGTGGTGGTGGACGAGGCCTCGATGCTGGACCTGCTGCTCGCGAACAAGCTGGCCAAAGCGGTGCCGCCGGGCGCGCACCTGCTCTTCGTGGGGGATGTGGACCAGCTGCCGAGCGTCGGTGCGGGCGAGGTGCTGCGGGACCTGCTGGCCGAGGGCAGCCCGGTCCCGGCCGTGCGGCTCACCCGGATCTTCCGCCAGGCCCAGCAGTCGGGGGTGGTGACCAACGCCCACCGGATCAACTCCGGCACCCCGCCGATCACCCAGGGGCTCCCCGACTTCTTCCTCTTCCCCGAGGAGGACACCGAGGAGGCGGGGCGGCTGACGGTGGAGGTGGCCGCCCGGCGGATCCCCGCGAAGTTCGGCCTGGACCCGCGCCGCGACATCCAGGTGCTCGCGCCCATGCACCGCGGCCCGGCGGGCGCGGGCGCGCTGAACGGCCTCCTCCAGCAGGCCATCACCCCGGCCCGTCCGGACCTCCCGGAGCGCCGGTTCGGCGGCCGGACGTTCCGCGTCGGCGACAAGGTCACCCAGATCCGCAACAACTACGACAAGGGTGCGAACGGCGTCTTCAACGGCACGGTAGGGGTCGTCACCGCGCTGGACACCGTGGAACAGAAGCTGACCGTCCTCACCGACGAGGACGAGGAGATCCCGTACGACTTCGACGAGCTGGACGAGCTGGCCCACGCGTACGCGGTGACGATCCACCGCTCCCAGGGGAGCGAGTACCCGGCCGTGGTGATCCCCGTCACCACCGGGGCATGGATGATGTTGCAGCGAAACCTGCTGTACACGGCTGTTACCAGGGCGAAACGCCTGGTGGTTCTGGTGGGGTCGCGCAAGGCGATAGCCCAGGCGGTGCGGACCGTCTCGGCAGGCCGGCGCTTCACCGCGCTGGATCACCGGCTCTCCCAGGGCGCGAAATAGGCACTCCGTGCCATGTTTCGGCCCTATGGCCGACCCCGAGTGCACGCGCCAGTGCCAAATGGGGGACAGTGGACCTAGTCAGGGCACCTCGAAGAAGAGGCAAAACCGTCGGTGAGGGAATGACGTGAGCGACAACTCTGTAGTACTGCGGTACGGGGACAGCGAGCACAGCTACCCGGTGGTCGACAGCACCGTCGGCGACAAGGGCTTCGACATCGGCAAGCTGCGCGCCGACACCGGTCTGGTCACCCTGGACAGTGGGTACGGCAACACCGCGGCCTACAAGTCCGCGATCACTTTCCTTGACGGTGAAGAGGGCATCCTTCGCTACCGCGGTTACCCCATCGAGCAGCTCGCCGAACGTGGCAGCTTCATCGAGACCGCGTACCTGTTGATCAACGGTGAGCTCCCGACCGTCGATGAACTTTCCACCTTCAAGGGTGAAATTACTCAGCACACGCTGCTGCACGAGGACGTCAAACGGTTCTACGACGGCTTCCCGCGCGACGCCCACCCGATGGCGATGCTGTCGTCCGTGGTCAGCGCGCTGTCGACGTTCTACCAGGACAGCCACAATCCGTTCGACCCGCAGCAGCGCCACCTGTCCACGATCCGGCTGCTCGCCAAGCTGCCGACGATCGCGGCCTACGCGTTCAAGAAGTCCGTCGGCCAGCCGGTGGTCTACCCGCGCAACGATCTCGGCTACGTCGAGAACTTCCTGCGCATGACCTTCTCGGTCCCGGCCGAGGAGTACGAGCTCAACCCGGTCGTCGTGGGCGCGCTCGACAAGCTCCTGATCCTGCACGCGGACCACGAGCAGAACTGTTCGACCTCGACGGTCCGCCTGGTCGGCTCCTCGCAGGCGAACCAGTTCGCCTCGATCTCGGCCGGCATCAGCGCCCTGTGGGGCCCGCTGCACGGCGGCGCCAACCAGTCGGTGCTGGAGATGCTCGAGGGCATCAAGAACGACGGCGGCGACGTCGACGCCTTCATCCGCAAGGTGAAGAACAAGGAAGACGGCGTGAAGCTCATGGGCTTCGGGCACCGCGTCTACAAGAACTTCGACCCCCGGGCGAAGATCATCAAGGCCGCGGCGCACGACGTCCTCTCCGCTCTCGGCAAGTCCGACGAGCTGCTGGACATCGCGCTCAAGCTCGAGGAGCACGCGCTCAGCGACGACTACTTCGTCTCGCGCAAGCTCTACCCGAACGTGGACTTCTACACGGGTCTGATCTACCGCGCCATGGGCTTCCCGACCACCATGTTCACCGTGCTCTTCGCGCTCGGCCGGCTTCCCGGCTGGATCGCGCAGTGGCACGAGATGATCAAGGAGCCCGGATCGCGCATCGGCCGTCCGCGCCAGATCTACACGGGTGTCGAACTGCGGGACTACCTTCCGGTCGAGTCCCGCTGATCCGAGGCGGCCCGTGGCGGGCCGAGCGGCGGATGTGCGGCCGCCGCCGGTGCCGCTCCGGACGCCTCGCGGAGCATGTGGAACAGGGCAGGAAAGCACCAGGAGCAGGGCATGAAGAAGCGCCCCGCGCTAGATCCCCCCACGGGTCCGGCGCGGGGCGCTCCCGTCCCCCGGATCGGATCCCCCCACGGGTCCGTACCGGGTGCTGGGTGACGCGCTATGCCGGGACGAGAAAGTCCGAGAGGGCCGCTCAAGCTCTCCGGGCACTTTCGCCCCGGCGACGCGATTGGGCCGTCCCCCAAGACGGCCCGCTCTTTCATCTCACCAACGCTCCCCGGGAGCGTGGTGTTCCCTTCCATAGACCCACGAGTGGCGGTAATGGTTACGTTCCATTCGGTGTGATCTACGTCTCTTTCCGTGCGCCCGCCCCCGCGCGCAGCCCGAAACGGCCGATCCCGTAGCGTGCTGTCACTTCTCGAGGGGCGGAGCGCATGGCAGAGAACGAGGCAGCGGGCCGGAACATCGTCGTGACCGGGGGCGGCACGGGCATCGGCCGGTCGATCGCGACCCGGCTCGCGGCGGCGGGGGACCGGGTCACGATCGTCGGCCGCCGCAGTGAGGTGCTCCGGGCCACCGCCGAGGAGCTGCGCGGCGAGCACGGCCTCGACGTCACCCCCGTCGACTGCGACCTCGCCGACCCCGACCAGGTGGAGGCGGCGCTGCCCCGGCTCCCCGACCACGTCGACGTGCTCGTGAACAACGCCGGCAGCCGGGAGCTGTCGACCGCCCCGGGCCCGCACGGGGTGCGCGCCCGGTGGCGCGGGGACTTCGAGCGCAACGTGCTGACCGCGGTGCTGCTGACCGAGTCGCTGCGCGACCGGCTCACCACGGACGGCGGCCGGGTCATCACCGTGACCTCGGTCGCGGCGCTGCGCGGCGGCGGCTCGTACGGCGCCTCCAAGGCCGCCCTGCACGCCTGGAACCACTCGCTGGCGGCCCAGCTCGGCCCGCAGGGCGTCACGTGCAACATCGTCGCTCCGGGGACCGTCGCCGGGACCGAGTTCTTCGGCGCCCGGCTCGACGAGGCGGAGCTGACGCGCCGGGCCGGCCGGACCCTCGTCGGCCGCGTGGGCCGGCCCGCCGACGTGGCGGCGGCCGTGGTGTTCCTGGCCTCGCCGGAGGCGGGCTTCATCACGGGCGAGATCCTGCAGTGCAACGGCGGCGAGGTACTGGGCCGCTAGCAGTCACTCGTTCGGGTGGTGCTCCCGCTCCCCGACCGCCCCCGGTCCTGTCGATGACCGGCGCCGGGGACCGGTGTCGCGGACCGGCTCTGCGACCACAGGTGGACCCGGACCGGTCCCTGGGGATGACGGGACCGGGTCCTGAGGATGACGTGATCCTGGCAATCCCCTGGGAATCCCCCTATCAGCAGGAAACTCTCTTGCAGCGCTCCAGCCGCCCCTGCCAGCTTGGAGGTACGGGAGGGAAGAGGGGCAGCCCCATGGACGTTGCACAGTTCGTGTCGTCACTCGACTTCACCGCCGGTCTCGTCGAGCACCTGCGGGGTGGAAACGTTGCGTGGGCCTACGCGCTGCTGGCCGCGACCACGCTGCCCCCGCTCGTGCCCAACGCCGTACTGCTGGTCACCGGTGGAGTGCTGGCGGCCCAGGGCCGGTTGGACCTCACCCTCGTCCTGCTGGTCGTCGCGCTGAGCGCGCTGGCCGGGGACATGCTGATCCACCGCACCGGCAGAGCCGTGAGCGGCCGCGTCGTGTCCCGCGTCCACTGCAGGCCGCGGCAGGCGGCGCTGCTGCGCTGGGCAGCGCTGCGCATACAGCGGCATGGGGTGCCCTTCGTCATCGCGGTGCGCTTCCTGCCGAGCGGCCGACTGATCGGCGGCCTGGCCGCGGGCGTCGTCCGCTATCCGGCCCGCCGGTACCTGGCCGGAGCGGGTGTCGCCGAGGCGGTGTGGGCCACGTACTCCGTCGGCGTCGGCTACTTCAGCGGCCGCGCGGCCTCCAACTCCCTGTACGCCGTCGGCCTCGGCCTCGGCGTCTCCCTGCTGGTCGCCGGCGTGGGCGTGCTGGCCCAGTGGGCCTCGGGGGCGCGGGAGCGCCGCCAACTGCCGACGCCCCTTCCCGCGGCCCTCCCGGCCGGTTTCGCGGCCTCGGCGTTCGCTCCTGCCTCGCCCGTCCGGCCCGCGGGCGTCGTGGACGAGGCCCTCTGCGAGTCCGCGGGGCGCAGCAACTAGGCCGCACCGTCGGCGTACTGCCCGGCGGGGGTGCCGCCGCCCAGTCGGCGCTCAGTGGTGGCCGAGGGGCGGGCGGGACTCGGTGCCGACGTACGGGGCCAGGTAGCGGTACAGCAGCCCCTTCAACTCCGCGATGTACGCGTCCTGTTCGGCGCCCTCCTGTGCGAGGACGAGTTCCAGGCCGGTCTTGAACACGGCGAACGCGATCTCGGAGATGCGGGCGCGGTCCGCGGCCGAGAGGAGCGGCGCCCGCAGCTCGATCAGCCGGTCGACCCGTTCCAGCAGGGAGGCGTGCAGCTGATCGTGCTCGTCGACGACCTTGCCCGGGGTGTCGGGGCCCTTGATCAGGGCGAGGAAGGCCGGGTTGGCGCAGTTGAAGTCGATGAACGGGTCCACGATGCGGTCGATCATCTCGGAGAGCGGCAGCGCGGCGTTCTCGGGCGTGAAGACCACGCCGTGCGCCTGCTGCATCTGCTGGATGAGCCGGCCGCCCAGCTCGACCGCGATGGCCTCCTTGTTGGGGAAGAACTGGTAGAGCGTGCCCGGGGAGACGCCGGCCTCGCGGGCGATCGCGTTCGTGCTCGCGGCCCGGTAGCCGGACGTGCAGAACACGCTCGCGGCCGCTTCCAGCAACTGCGTCACGCGGCGCTCCCCGCGCGCCTGGCGACGGCGCGGCTTCTCCTCCACCTCGGACACGTGTAGGCCCCAATCATGATTGACAAACGCGAGTGGTCGCTCGCATTCTTGAAAACGCGAGTGTCTGCTCGTGTTTTTCATTCTAAAGCTCGTTCTACGGGGAGGGGACACCTCAGTGATGCCCGATGTCAACCGGGAGCGCGCCGTGGGGGGCTGGACCCGGCTGGTCACCGCCCGGCCCAGGCTGACGCTGCTGCTCGCGCTGCTCTTCACCGCCCTCGCCGTGGTAGCCGGCAGCGGTGTCGCGGACCGGCTGAGCGGCGGCGGGTGGGAGGCTCCCGACTCGGAGTCGTCCTACGCGACCAAGGCGCTGGAGGAGCGGTTCCCCGCCTCGCAACCCAACCTCGTCCTGCTGGTGGACAGCCGTGGAGCGGGGGTCGACAGCCCGCGGGTGGCCGCGGCGGGCCGCGATCTGGCCCGCAGGCTCGCCGCCGACCCCGCGATCGCCGGCGTCACGTCGTACTGGGGCATGGGAGCGCCCGAACTGCGGGCGAAGGATCGTGGCGAGGCCATGATCGCGGCCCGGATCGTGGGCGGTGACGACGCGGTGGGTGCCGCCGTCGACCGGATAGCGCCCGCCTACCGGGGCTCCCAGGGGGTGGTGGACGTGCGGATCGGCGGAGTGGCCGCGGTCCGGCACGAGTTGCAGAGCACCATCGAGGAGGACCTGCTGCGCGCCGAGATGATCGCGCTGCCGGTCACGCTCGTGCTGCTGGTGATGGTCTTCGGCAGCGCGGTGGCCGCGCTGCTGCCCCTCGGCGTGGGCATCGTCGCGATCCTGGGCACGAACGCGGTGCTGCGCCTGGTCACGTCCTTCACCGATGTCTCCCTCTTCGCCCAGAGCCTGACCACCGTCCTCGGGCTGGGTCTGGGGATCGACTACGCGCTGTTCATCGTGCGCCGCTTCCGCGAGGAGCTGGCGGAGGGGAGCGAGCCGTTGGCGGCGGTGGGCGCGACGCTGCGCACGGCCGGTCGTACGGTGCTGTTCTCGGCGCTCACGGTCGCCGCCGCGCTCGCGGCGATGCTGCTCTTCCCGCAGTACTTCCTGCGCTCCTTCGCCTACGCCGGCATCGCGGTGGTGCTGCTGGCGGCCGGCGCCGCGCTGATCGCGCTGCCCGCCGCCCTGGTGCTGCTCGGACACCGGGTCAACGCGCTGGACCTGCGCAGGCTGTGGCGGCGCCGGACCCCGGCCGCGGAGCGGCGCGAGCCCGGTGCCGGATACGCCGCGCTCGCCCGGCTGGTGATGCGGCGGGCCCCGCTGTTCGCCCTGGGCGCCGCCGCGGGACTCCTGCTGCTCGGGCTGCCCTTCCTGCAGGTCCAGTTCGGCACGGCCGACGACCGGCAGCTGCCGGCCGGAGCCGAGTCGCACGCCGTCCAGCAGCACATACGCGACGACTTCCCCGGCAAGCCGGGCGGCGGCATCACGGTGCTCGCCGAGGGAAGCCCCGACCGGGGCGCGCTCGCCGGATACAAGGCGGAGCTGGCCGCGCTGCCGGGGGTCGTCACGGTCGACGGACCCTTCGTCGCTCCTTCCGGTGGTGCGGCGTACCTGACCGTGCTGCCCCGTACCGAGGCCGTCGACGCCGCCACCCAGGACCTGGTGGGCGAGATCCGGGCGGTGAAGGCACCGTTCACGACCTCGGCCACGGGTCAGGCCGCCGTTCTGGTCGACGCGCAGAAGGCGATCGCCGACCGCCTGCCCTGGGCGGTCGGGATGATCGCCGTCGTCACCCTCCTTCTGGTGTTCCTGCTGACCGGAAGCGTGGTGATACCGCTCCAGGCGGTGGTGCTCAACGCGTTGAGCCTGACCGCGATGTTCGGAGCGGTGGTGTGGGTGTTCCAGGACGGACATCTGTCCGGGCTCCTGGGGTTCACCGCCACCGGCAGCATCGAGACCACCCTGCCGGTCCTGATGTTCTGCCTGGCCTTCGGACTGTCGATGGACTACGGGGTCTTCCTGCTGTCGCGCATCAAGGAGGAGTACGACCGCAGCGGCGACCATCAGGGGGCGATCGTCTTCGGCGTGCGGCGCACCGGCGGCCTCATCACCGCGGCCGCGGTGATCCTCGCCGTGGTCATGGTGGCCATCGGCACCTCCCGGGTGGCCAACACCAAGATGCTCGGCCTCGGTATCGCCCTGGCCGTCCTGATGGACGCCATGGTGGTCCGCACCCTGCTCGTCCCGGCCGTCATGCGGCTGACCGGCCGGGCGACATGGTGGGCGCCGCCCGCGCTGCGCCGGTTCCACGACCGGTTCGGCATAAGCGAGGGCGGGGGAGCGGCGCCGGAGACGGCCCGCGCTCCGCAGCCCGATCAGCGGCGCGAGCCCGAGCCGGTCCGGTAGGCAGGTGACCGAGGGCCCGTCGGGGGCGGGCCCTCGCGAGGGTCAGTCGGATCCCCGGCGGCCCCGGTTTCCGGGCCGCCGGGCACTCCAGGCTCTGATGGTGTCGGCATACCAGAAGGGCTTGCCGCTCTCCACGACATCCGGAGAGGGCAGATGCCCGTGCTTGCGGTACGAGCGCACGGTGTCGATCTGGACCCGGATGTGTGCGGCGATCTCTGCGTACGACCACAGGGTTCGGTCGGTCATGTCACGCACCTCCCTACGGTGGGGTGGCTGTTGATCAGTAAGCCTTGTCCTGTGAACGACATGTCCCGATGGCCGCATGGGCCTGTTGATCTTCTGTGACACGGAACCCGCGTAATGGTGACAAACGTGGCAAGGAGGTGACGATCGCCGCAAGGGTGGGGCCAGCCCCCGTAGTGATTCACGGGGCGCCTCCAGTGCACAGGTAAGTGTGCACAAACGAGTGTGTACCCATGGCGAAGCAACGACAGATCAGGGAGATCGGCGATCTCGGGGCGCTCAAGGCGCTCGCCCACCCACGCCGCCGGCAGATCCTCGAACACCTGGCACTGCACGGTCCGGCCACGTCGGCGACGCTCGCCCGCGCCCTGGACCTGAACACCGGTGCCACCAGCTACCACCTGCGGGAACTGGGCCGCTACGGCTTCGTCGAAGCGGCCGAGGGGACCGGAAGGGGGCGCGAGCGCTGGTGGCAGGCGGCGCCCGCCGACCTGCGCTTCCCCCGGCGCTCCGCGCAGGATGACGCGATGCGGCCGGTCGTCGACGAGATGAACCGTCTCGCGTTCGCCGCCGACCTCGCGCTCTTCGAGCGCTCCCAGCGCGAGGCCGAGGGCGCGTGGGCGGACGGGCTGCCGTACTCCCGGGGCTCCATCCAGGTCACCCTCCCCGAACTGCGGCAGTTCTTCGAGGAGTACATCGCCCTGATCAACCGGTACAAGCGAACCGACGGCGACCTGCCGGACGGCGCGCGGAACGTGCTCACCCGCTTCCTCGCCTTCCCGGCACCGGCCGACGACCCCGCCGGGAGTCCCGCCGAAGGCACCACCGATGACACCGCGAACGGGGACCCCGCATGAGCACCTGCACCGTGGACACCGAGCACCTGATGCGCCGGGGAGCGTGGTTCTGATGCTGCACTACGCACTGCGGTCCCTGCGGGCCCGCAAGGGCGGCTTCGCGGGAGCCTTCCTCGCCCTCTTCTGCGCCGCGGCGCTCGTCACCGCCTGCGGGGTGCTGCTGGAGACCGGCCTCCGGGGCGAGATCGCGACCGAGCGCTACGAGGCCGCGCCGATCGTCGTCGCCGCCGACCAGAACGTGCACCGGACCACCGTCACGGAGAAGAAGGGCAAGACCAAGGTCAAGCACAAGGCCAAGGCGCTCGCGGAGCGGGTCTGGCTGCCGGACAGCGCGGTGCGGACCGTCGCCGGGGTGCCCGGGGTACGGGCAGCCGTCCCGGAGGTCACCTTCCCCGCCTACGCGGTCGGCCCGGGGGCGAACCGGGGCGGGACGAGCGGGAAGCCGTCGCTCGGGCACGACTGGGCCTCCGCGGTCCTGACGCCCTTCACCCTCACCGAGGGCCGCGCCCCGCAGGTGGACGGCGAGCTCGTCGTCGACCGCGACCTCGCCGCCCGCACGGGGCTGAAGCCGGGCAGCAGCGTCACCGTCCAGTCCACCGGTGCCCCGCGTGCCTACCGCGTCAGCGGCATCGCCGCCGCACAGGGCGGCGACCTGCGGCAGCAGACCTCGCTGTTCTTCAGCACCACCGAGGCCCGGCGGCTGGCCGGGCACGCCGGCCAGGTCACCGCGATCGGCGTCCTGCCGGAAGCCGGTGCGGACACCGGCGCCCTCGCCACGAAGGTCGCCACCGCGCTGCGGGGCACGACGGCGCAGGTCCGCACCGGCTCCGACCGCGGTCCGGTGGAGTTCCCCGACGCGGCCAGGGCGCGGATCAAGCTCGTCAGCATGGGCGGCGCGATCGGCGGCACCTCCCTCCTCGTCGCGGTGCTCGTGGTCGTCGGCACCTTCGCCCTGACCATCCAGCAGCGCCACCGGGAGGTGGCCCTGCTGCGCGCCATCGCCGCCACCCCGAAACAGATCCGCCAGCTCATCGGCCGGGAGGCGCTGCTGCTGGGCCTCGCGGCGGGCGCCCTCGGCTCCGTCGCCGGTCTGCCGGTCGCGTCCTGGCTGCACTCCGAGTTCGTCGGCTTCGGCGCCGTCCCGGACACGCTGCGGGTCGCCTGGAGCCCCTTCCCGATGTTCGCGGCCGTGGGTGCCGCGCTGCTGGGCGGCTGGTCCGCGGCCCGGATCTCCGCTCGCAGGGCGTCCAGGATCCGGCCGGCCGAGGCGCTGTCCGAAGCCGCCATGGAGACCCGCACCACCTCGTGGGGCCGGCTGCTCGCCGGCGGGCTCTTCCTCGCGGGCGGCATCGTCCTGCTCGTCGTGCTGAGCGGCCTGCGGACGGAACCCGCGTCCACGCCGGTCACCTTCCTGACCGTGGTGGTCCTCGCCGTCGCGGTCTCCCTGCTCGGGCCGCTGCTGGTCCGTATCGCGGCCACGGTGGCGGCCGTGCCGCTCCGCCTCTCCCGTATCGGCGGCCATCTGGCCGCCGCCAACCTGCGCACCAACTCCCAGCGCGTCTCGGCGGCGGTCACCCCCCTCGCGCTGCTCGTCGCGATGACCTGCACGGTGGTCTTCGTGCAGACCACGATGGGCCACGCCGCCCAGCAGCAGGCCTCCGAGGGCAACCGCGCCCAGTGGGTGCTCGGCGGCGCCGCGCCCGGCGTGCCCGGCGAAGCCGCCGCGGCGGTGCGCAAGGTCCCCGGCGTCACCGCGGTCACCGAGGTCGTACGGACCAGCGTCCGCGTCGGCCTCTCGAAGTACTCGGCGCAGGGCGTCACCCCGGCCGGACTGACGACCACCTGGGACCCCGAGGTCACCCAGGGCACCCTGCGGGGCTTCGGCGACGGCGACCTGGCCCTCAGCGAGGTCGCCGCCGACGGACTGGGAGTGCGGCCGGGCAGCACCGTGCGGCTCACCCTGGGCGACGGCACCCCCGCCGCCCTCCGGGTGACGGCCGTCTACGCACGCGGCCTCGGATTCGGCGACCTGACGATGTCCCACCAGCTGATCGCCCGTCATGTCGACAACCCGCTCGCGGCGGCGGTCCTCGTCGCCAGCGACGGCCGCCCGGACCGTGCGGCGCTCGGCGCGGCCGTCAGGGACTTCCCGGGCGTCGCTGTCCTCGACCACGACGAGGCCGGGGCGGTCCAGGCCGAGGTCCAGCAGTCCAACGCCGAGGTCAACTTCCTGGCCATGGGCCTGGTGCTGGCCTTCACCGCCATCGCGGTCGTCAACACCCTGGCGATGTCCACCGCCGACCGGTACCGGGAGTTCGCGCTGCTGCGGCTGGTGGGCACCACCCGCCGGCAGGTGCTGCGGATGCTGCGGCTGGAGGCGCTGACGGTGGTGACCGTCGGGGCGGTGCTCGGCACGGCGATAGCCGTGGCCACCCTGACCGCGTTCAGCCTGGGGATGACGGGAGCGGCGGCGCCGCGCCTGGACCTCGCCGGATACGCGCTGATCGTGGCCCTGGCGGCGGCACTGACCCTGCTCGCCACCGCCCTGCCGGGCCGGATCGCGCTGCGGGTCCGGCCGTCCGAAGCCCGCGGCTGACCACGAAAGAAGTCCCGTTCGAACGCTTGCTCCCGCAGGGGCTACCGGACAGTATCGGCAGCCATCCGTACGGAGCCCGAGCCGGAGAGGTGGGCCATGCGCCTGCGCCGCACCGCCATCGCACTCGCCGTCAGCGCCGCCCTCCTGGGCGCGGGAAGCCTTCCCGCCACGGCGCAGAGCGCGCCGCCGCCGCGCCCCACCGCGGCGACCGGCACCGTCACCACCCCCGACGGCCGGACCCTTCTCGCCGACCGCGAGGGCCGCGCGCTGCAGTTGCACGGCCTCAACCTGGGCAAGACCGACACCGTCACCGAGGCCGGCATCGCCGAACTGGCGGCGAGCGGCTTCAACCTCGTCCGGCTCAACATCCAGTGGCAGAAGGTCGAACCGCGACGCGGCCACTACGACACCGGCTACCTGCGCTACCTCGACCGGATCATGGGCTGGGCGGACCGGTACGGCGTCCTGGTCCTCGTCGACTGGCACCAGGACGTCTTCGGACCGGCGTTCGGCTTCAACGGCGCCCCCGCCTGGGCCACCCGCACCGACGGCATCCCCTACGAACCGCTGCCCGGCGACGACTGGTTCGCCAACTACTTCCAGCCGGCGGTCGGCGCGGCCTTCCGCCACCTCTACGACGACGCCGACCTGCGGTCCGCCCAGAGCGCCGCCTATGCCCAGGTGGCCGCGACCCTGCGCGGCCACCGGTCCCTGCTGGGCTACGACCTGTTCAACGAGCCGTTCGGCCCGTTCACCGGCGATCCCACCGACCCGGCCACCCAGATCGAGAACTCCGCCGCCATGGAGCGCGGCCGGCTCGCCGGCCTCTACCGGCGGCTGATCGCCGCCGTCCGCACGGCCGACCAGGACGCCTGGCTGTTCGTCGAGCCCACCGTCCTCATCGGCCAGGGCGTCCCCACGCAGCTGCCCGGCTTCGACGACCCGCGGCACGGCGCCGACCGCATCGGCTACGCCCCCCACTACTACGACACCGCCGTGGAGAACGGCGCCGACTGGGACCCGGCCGACGGATTCATCGAGGCCTACGAAGCCGTCATCCGCGCCTATCCGGCCGCCCACCGCATGCCGGTCCTGGTCGGCGAATGGGGTCCCGCGAAGGCCACCGGCAGCGGCAACGCGGAGCTGATACGCCGCCAGACGGCCTCCCTGCGCGGCTTCGCGACCGGCTGGGCCCTCTGGTACGACTGCCACGCCCCCGACGGCGGCGGCTACTGCGCCTACGACACCGACGGCAGGCCCGCGCCCGGCAAGGAGCCGGTCTTCGCCCCCTACGCGGCCGCGACCGCCGGGACACCCGGAACGGAGTCCTACGACGCCGCCACCCGTACCTACACCCTCGTCCTGACCACCACCGCGGTCTCACGGCGCGCCTGGACGGACCTCAGGCTGCCCGCCACGGCCTTCCCGCACGGCGCCAGGGTGTCCGTCACCGGCGCCCGCGGCGCGGTCGTCCACCGGACGGCGGGCGCGGCCCGCATCCTGCTCCCGGCGACCCCGCCGGGCCGCCACGTGACCGTGACGGTCACGGCCCGCTAGTTGGCGCGGATGGCCACCGCCAGCGCACCGGCCTGGGCCGCGCCCAGGTTCCGGGCGACATCGGCCTCGCTGATCATGCCGACGAGCTCGTCACCGTCGAGCACGGGAATCCGGCGGACGCGCTTCTCGGCCATCGCGGCGACGACGCTCTCCGCGTCGTCATCGGCCTTGGCCGCCACCGGCTTCCCGTTCATCAGTTCGGCGGTCCGCACGGCCGCCGGGTCGTGCCCGATGGCCACGCAGCGCAGGACTATGTCCCGATCGGTGAGCACGCCCCGCAGTCCACCGTCCGAGTCGGTGATGGCCAGCGCGCCGATGCCCGCATCCCGCATCCGCTTCGCAGCCACGTCCAGCGTCTCGTGCTCGGAGATGCTTTCCACACCCTTGTGCATGATGTCGCGTGCAGTCGCCACGGAAAACTCCGTCCATCGCAGGTAAGCCCCCGCATCGACGCTAGGCGAGCCCACCGCACCCTGCATCCGGAACCACCCCCGGCTGAGCCGCCCGGGCCCGGCCCAGCACCGGCCCACAGCCGAGATCGCGCCAACCGCGCGGCGCCGCGGAGATCGCGGCCATACCGAAGAAGAACGGAGGGCGATACTCCGCGCCCCCGGCACCATCAGGGCGCTGACCTGCGGAAAGGTTTCGGCGCGGCGGTACGCCGGGCGGGTGGTGCGGTGGTGCCCCCAGCAGGACTCGAACCTGCGGCCAAGTGCTTAGAAGGCACCTGCTCTATCCACTGAGCTATGGGGGCCGGACAGTGGCCGCGGCTGTCTCCGCCCCTGGGTGGTTCCGTGACCTGGCCGGGGTCAAGGATAGGGCGCGGCGGACCTTCTACCGGTTGCTTCACCTCCGTGACACGTTGTGGAGGTTCAGTGAAGCGGTCCGATAATCGCAGGCGGGTACGAATGCTGCACTGCTTTTTCCGCCTCGGTCGGCGGCTGTTGTGCACTCGTTATGCCCGGGTCTCGTCCCGAGTTCCCGGCGCCGTATCGCGTGCGTGCGGGTTGAAAAGGTGTGAACTGGGCGGTATACGCTTCAAAAATGCGCCAAAATGGGGCATTCTGCCGGTGTGGCGATCTTGGACGTACGGCCTGATCTGCTCGACGCGCTGTCCGCGCTGCGCGACCGCGTCGACGTCGCGCGCTTCCCTTTCCCCGTCCGTGGAGCCGCGCGGGCCCGCCGTACCCGCCAGGAGCTGATCGCGCAGCTCGACGACTATCTGGTGCCCCGGCTGCGGACCCCCGAAGCCCCGCTGCTGGCGGTGGTCGGCGGATCGACCGGGGCGGGGAAGTCCACGCTGGTCAACTCGCTGGTGGGGCGACGGGTCAGCGCGGCCGGGGTGCTGCGGCCCACGACGCGGACGCCGGTGCTGGTCTGCCACCCCGCCGACCGCGCCTGGTTCGCCGACTCGCGGGTCCTGCCGGGCCTGTCACGGGCCTGGTCCGCGGGGCCGGGGACGCGGGACGGGGAGGAGGACGGCGGCGCGGAGGACGAGCTGCTGCGGCTGGAGGTCGACGACGCGCTGCCCGAAGGGCTCGCGCTGCTGGACGCCCCCGACATCGACTCGCTGGTCGCGCGCAACCGCGAGCTGGCCGCCAAGCTGATCTGCGCGGCGGACATCTGGATCCTGGTCACGACCGCTTCGCGGTACGCCGACGCGCTGCCCTGGCACCTGCTGCGCACCGCCAAGGAGTACAACGTCACGCTCGCCACCGTGCTGGACCGGGTGCCGCACCAGATCGCCGGGGAGGTCGGCCGGCACTACGCGGCGCTGCTGACGAAGGCCGGGCTCGGGGACGTACCGCGCTTCACCGTCCCGGAGCTGCCCGAGTCGGCGGGCGGCGGCGGGCTGCTGCCGCAGACCGCGGTCGCCGCGCTGCGCCAGTGGCTGGCGGACCACGCCGAGGATCCGGACACCCGCCGCCGCGCGGCGCACCGCACCGCCGTCGGCGTCCTGGACTCGCTGCGCGCCAGGATGCCGGCGCTGGCCGCCGCCTCGGCCGTCCAGCACGCCACGGCGGTACGGCTGGCCCGCGGCGCGGACGACGCCTACGCGGAGGCCGCGGAACGGATCGACAGCGCCGTGACGGCCGGTGTACCGCTGGCCGGGGAGGCGCTGGCGCGCTGGCTGGAGTACCCGCACTGCGGGCGCGAGGCGCTGCAGTCCGCGCTCGCCGACGGGCTGGCGGCGCTGCTGCGCTCCGAGGTCGTGGCGGCCGACGAGCGCGTCACCACCGGATGGCAGCGGGACCGCGCCGGGGTCGCGCTGCTCGCGGAGCCCGGGGCGAGCCCGGACCGGGCGGCGGCCGCGGAACGGATCGAGGCCGCCGTCGCGCGGTGGCGCGAGGGGCTCACCGACCTCGCCTACGCCGAGGTGCGGGCCGCCCGCGACACCGACCGCGCCGCCGCCGACCCGGAGGACGCGGCGGCGCTGCTGGCCACCGTCCTGCTCGGCGGCCGCCGCGGCGGCGGGGCGGGCGAACGGCTCGCCGACACCGTCGGGGCGCAGGCCGCGCTGCGGATGCGCGACCGGGCGCGCGAGCGGCTGGAGGACGGGGTCGCCGCCCTGCTGCGCGGCGAGTGCGAGCGGCGGCTGGCGCCCGTGGACGCCCTCGACGTGAGCGTGCGGCAGCAGTCCTCGCTGATCGCCGCACTGTCCCTACTGCAGAAGGAGAGGTGAGCGGTGGCTTCCACAGCGGGCACCGGCAGGACCGGCGCCATGGGAGGGACGCGCGGCTCGTACGGGGCCCGGCGCGCCCCCGATCCGCTCGCGGCGCGGGTCGACGCGCTCGGGGAGCTCCTGGGGCTCTCCAGGACCCGTGTCAGCCCGGACGAACTGGCCGAGAGCGGAGCGCTGCTGGAACGGCTCGGCGAACGCCGGCGGCTGTCGCTCGACCACACGGTCGTCGCGCTGGCCGGAGCCACCGGCAGCGGCAAGTCGACGCTGTTCAACGCGCTCGCGGGACTGGACCTCTCCGAGACCGGCGTCCGCCGCCCGACGACCGCCGCGCCGGTCTCCTGCTCCTGGGACCCGGCGGGCGCGGCCGGGCTGCTCGACCGGCTCGGCATCGCCCCGCAGGACCGCTACGCCCGGAGGAGCGTGCTGGACGGCGCCGATCGCGTGCCCGGGACGGACGAGCGGCTGGCCGGGCTCGTGCTGCTGGACCTGCCGGACCACGACTCGGCCGCGCTCGGCCACCGCGACCAGGTGGACCGGCTGCTGCGGCTGGTGGACGTCGTGGTGTGGGTGCTCGATCCGGAGAAGTACGCGGACGCCGCGCTGCACGAGCGCTACCTGCGGCCGCTGGCCGGCCACGCGGACGTCACGCTGCTGGTGCTCAACCAGGTGGACCGGCTGCCCGGGGACGCCGCCGACCAGGTGCTCGACGACCTGCGGCGGCTGCTGGACGAGGACGGGCTCGCGGTCGGCGAGCACGGCGACGCCGGCGCGGTGGTGCTCGCGGTCTCGGCGCTCAACGGCGACGGCGTGCCCGACCTGCGGGCCTGCCTGGGGCAGATCGTGGCGGAGCGAGGGGCGGCCAACCGGCGGCTGGCGGCCGACGTGGACCGCACCGCGGACCGGTTGCAGCCGCTGTACGTGGGCGAGGGCGCGGTGGGCCTGACGGATCCCGCGCGCGAGGAGTTCATCGACCGGCTGGCCGACGCGGTGGGCGTCACGGGCGCCCGTGAGGCGGCGGAACGGGCGTGGACGCGCTCGGCGGAGGCCGCCTGCGGCACCCCGTGGGCGCGGCTGACGACCGATCGCCAGGCCGGGGCGGGCGTGAGCGCCCGCGGGCCGGCCGGGCCCGCCGCGTCCCGTCCCGCCGTGGACGAGGCGGTGCGGGCGCTCGCGGAGGACGCGGCCCAGGGGCTGCCCGCCCCCTGGGCGCGGGCGGTGCGGGACGCGGCGCGGCGCGGCGGCGAGGGGCTGCCGGCGGCGCTGGACACGGCGGCGGGCCGCGCGGAGCCGGGGGAGCCGGAACGGCCCGCCTGGTGGTCCGCGGTGGGCGTCGTCCAGTGGCTGCTGATGGGCCTGGCGGTGGCCGGAGCGGTGTGCCTGGTGGCGGTCGCGGTGGGCTCGCTCGACGCCTCGTGGTGGCTGCCGGTGATCCTGCTCGCGGTCGGCGCCCTCGGCGGCCAGGCGCTCGCCTGGGCCTGCCGGGTCGCCGCCCGCGGTCCGGCCCGCCGGCACGGGCAACTCGCCGAGCGCCGGTTGCGGTCGGCCGCGGCGGACCGCGGCCGGGAGCAGGTGCTGGAGCCGGTCGCGGCGGAGCTGCTGCGCTATCGCGAGGTGCGGGAGCAGTACGCGGTGGTGGCCGGGGGCTGAGCCCGGCGGGGCCGAGCAGGGAGCGGCTGAGTCCGGCGCGGTCGCGCCCCAGGCGGCCGGACGCGGCGCCCGCGCTCGCGGTTCGCGTATCGACATTTCACCCGCACGGGTGACGGAGATATCCACAAGCGGCGGGTTATCCACAGGTTGTGGCCCATTTCCCCACGCGCCGTCCCGAGCGGGCACGATGTCCTCAGGGCATTCGGGAGCGGGCTTCTGGCACCCGCCGCAATTCCGATATGTCCTGTGCGACGGGGGTGTTTCGGCAGGTGCGGCGGCGGTCCGGCCGAACCCCATTCCTTCCTGAGAGGACGAGATGTCCGGTTGCGGAGGTTTTTCTGGCTTTTATCGGAACACGTGCGACGGGTGACTTATCGACAATCCCGCGTTCATCCCTGAATTGCATAACGATTGCGATTCGAATGGGTTTGGGAAGGGGATTGTTGGTGGCCCGGATACCCCTGGTTCCTAGGATTCCCTCGGTACTACCGGGGGCCCGGATGCTCTCGGAGCCGCAGGCGAGGCCACCCTCACGACCAGGCTTCGCCCGAAGGGGAGTTCCATGTTCAAGATTCAGAGGCGAGGCGCTGCCCGCCTCGCCGCCGCGGGCCTGGTCACGGGCCTGCTTGCCGCCGGCACCATATCCGGAGCCGGGACCGCGCTCGCGGACGACGTCGCGCCGGCCGCCGGTGGCGCCACCGCCGTTCTCAAGGGTCTGCAGAAGGGCCTGTTCGGCGACGCCATCTACAAGGACGGCAAGGGCGAGACGCAGACGGTGTCCGCCGGCCTGTTCCGCATGGACGCCAAGGGCGGCGGCACGCTGCAGTCGTACTGCATCGACATCGGCACCCACACGGCCCCCGGTGCCAACTACCAGGAAGCCTCCTGGGGTGCCTCGTCACTGCACGACGCCGCCACCGCGAACCAGATCAACTGGATCCTGCAGCACTCGTACCCGCAGGTGAACGACCTCGCCGCGCTGGCGAAGTCGGCGGGCGCCAACAAGCTGTCGGCCGAGCAGGCCGCCACCGGCACCCAGGTCGCCATCTGGCGCTTCTCGGACCACGCGGACGTCACCGCCAAGAACCCGAAGGCGGAGAAGCTCGCCGACTACCTGACGGAGCAGGCGAAGGACGCCGCCACCGCCACCGAGCCGAAGGCGTCGCTCTCCGTCACGCCGACCGATGTCTCGGGCAAGGCCGGCGAGAAGCTCGGCCCCGTCACCGTCCACACCAACGCCGCCTCGGCGAAGGTGCGCCTGGCCGGTGACGCGCCCGACGGCGTCAAGCTCGTCGACAAGACCGGCAAGCCGGTCACCAACGTCACCGACGGCACCGAGCTGTTCTTCGACGTGCCGGCCGGCACCGCCGACGGCAAGACCAAGCTCATCGTCGAGGCCGCCACCAAGATCCCGGTCGGCCGCGTCTTCACCTCGGTGGGCGAGGTCCGCAAGCAGACCCAGATCCTCGCCGGCTCCAGCGAGAGCAGCGTCTCCGCCCCGGCCAACGCGAGCTGGGTCTCGAAGGGCGCGGTCCTGGCCGTCTCCGCCAAGGTCAACTGCGCCAAGGGCGGCGTGGACGTGACCGTCACCAACGAGGGTGACAAGCCGTTCACCTTCCCGCTGGGCGACAAGAGCTACACGCTCGAGGCGGGCAAGTCCCAGACGGTCACCGTCCCGGCGAAGGAGGACGCGAGCTACACGATCGTCGTCCCGCTCCCGGACGGCACCACCAAGACCTTCACCGGTGTTCTCGACTGCAAGGCGACCGGCCCGGGCACCCCGACGCCGACGCCCACCGCGACCCCGAGCACCCAGCCGAGCCCGGCCTCGGCCGGCACCACCACCGGCACCAACGGCACCACCGGCGGTGACCTCGCTCAGACGGGTGGCAGCAGCGCCACTCCGATGATCGCCGGCATCGCCGTCGCGCTCGTCGTGGTCGGCGGCGGCGCGGTCTTCTTCCTCCGCCGGAAGAAGTCCTCCGCCACTCCCGCGGGCCAGTAGCAGCGGGTAGCGGCAACCGGCTGGGACAGCCGGAATGACGGGGGCGGGACTCTTGGAGTCCCGTCCCCGTTCCGTTCCCGCACGGAAAAGCGACCCCGCGGAAAAAGCGCAGGCAGCGGCCGGAGAGCGGCTTTCTGACCTACCCGTTCGCCCCGTGGGGTGGACGTGCGGCAAGATGGGGTGTATCTGCCCACACATCGATTGCCGGACGGTTTCTCTTGGCTGAGTACATCTACACGATGCGCAAGACGCGCAAGGCACACGGCGACAAGGTCATCCTTGACGACGTGACGCTGAGCTTCCTGCCCGGCGCGAAGATCGGTGTGGTGGGTCCCAACGGTGCCGGTAAGTCCACGGTGCTGAAGATCATGGCAGGCCTGGAGCAGCCCTCCAACGGCGACGCCTTCCTGTCGCCCGGCTTCACCGTCGGCATTCTCATGCAGGAGCCGAAGCTCGACGAGTCCAAGAGCGTCCTGGAGAACGTGCAGGACGGCGCCGCCGAGATCATGGGCAAGCTCAAGCGCTTCAACGAGGTCGCCGAGCTGATGGCGACCGACTACTCCGACGCGCTGCTGGACGAGATGGGCAAGCTCCAGGAGGACCTGGACCACGCCAACGCCTGGGACCTGGACGCGCAGCTGGAGCAGGCCATGGACGCGCTGGGCTGCCCGCCCGGCGACTGGCCCGTCACCACCCTCTCCGGTGGCGAGAAGCGCCGCGTGGCGCTCTGCAAGCTGCTGATCGAGGCGCCGGACCTGCTCCTCCTCGACGAGCCCACCAACCACCTCGACGCCGAGTCGGTGAACTGGCTGGAGCAGCACCTGTCGAAGTACGCGGGCGCCGTCGTCGCCGTCACTCACGACCGGTACTTCCTGAACAACGTCGCCGAGTGGATCCTCGAGCTCGACCGCGGCCGCGCGATCCCCTACGAGGGCAACTACTCCACGTACCTGGAGAAGAAGGCCACCCGCCTCAAGGTCGAGGGCCGCAAGGACGAGAAGCGCGCCAAGCGCCTCAAGGAAGAGCTGGAGTGGGTCCGCTCCAACGCCAAGGGCCGCCAGGTCAAGTCCAAGGCGCGCCTTGCCCGTTACGAGGAGATGGCCGCCGAGGCCGACAAGGTGCGGAAGCTGGACTTCGAGGAGATCCAGATCCCGCCGGGCCCGCGCCTGGGCTCCATCGTCGTCGAGGTCAACAACCTCTCGAAGGCGTTCGGCGACAAGGTCCTGGTCGACGACCTCTCGTTCACGCTGCCGCGCAACGGCATCGTCGGCATCATCGGTCCGAACGGCGCGGGCAAGACCACGCTGTTCAAGATGATCCAGGGCCTGGAGCCGGCCGACTCGGGCACGGTCAAGATCGGTGACACGGTCAAGATCAGCTACGTCGACCAGAGCCGCGCCAACATCGACCCCAAGAAGACCCTCTGGGCCGTCGTGTCGGACGAGCTGGACTACATCAACGTCGGCCAGGTCGAGATGCCGTCGCGGGCGTACGTCTCCGCGTTCGGCTTCAAGGGCCCGGACCAGCAGAAGCCGGCCGGCGTGCTGTCCGGTGGTGAGCGCAACCGCCTGAACCTGGCGCTGACGCTCAAGGAGGGCGGCAACCTGCTGCTCCTCGACGAGCCCACCAACGACCTCGACGTCGAGACCCTCTCCTCGCTGGAGAACGCGCTGCTCGAGTTCCCGGGCGCGGCCGTGGTCATCTCCCACGACCGCTGGTTCCTGGACCGGGTCGCGACCCACATCCTCGCGTACGAGGGTGAGTCCAAGTGGTACTGGTTCGAGGGCAACTTCGAGTCGTACGAGAAGAACAAGGTCGAGCGGCTCGGCGCCGACGCCGCCCGCCCGCACCGCGCCACCTACAAGAAGCTGACCCGCGGCTGATGGCCCGGCACATCTACAGCTGCCCGCTGCGCTGGTCGGACATGGACGCCTTCGGGCACGTCAACAACGTGGTCTTCCTGCGGTACCTGGAAGAGGCGCGGATCGACTTCATGTTCCGGCTGGCGCCGGGTGAGGGCAGCGCGTCGTTCACGGGCGGGTCCGTCGTGGCCCGGCACGAGATCGACTACCTGCGGCCGCTGGTCCACCGGCACGAGCCGGTGACCATCGAGTCGTGGGTGACGAAGATAGGCGCTGCCTCGATGACCGTCGCGTACGAGATCAAGGACGAGGAGACCGTGTACGTACGGGCCTCCACGGTCGTGGTCCCGTACAACCTGGCGGAGGGGCGGCCGCGGCGGATCAGCGCGGAGGAGCGCTCCTTCCTGGAGGAGTACCGCGACGAGCCGGCCGGCAAGAAGGCGGAAGCCGTGGCAGAAGAGGCCGTCGCCGCATGACGCGACTGCTGCTCGCCGGTGCCGGGGAGGCGGCGGATCTCGCCGCCTTCCTGGGCCGGCTGGTCCGCTGGGACAAGGCCGCCGTGGTGCGGCTGCGCTCCACCGAGGGGGTGCTGGCGGTGTTCGGCCAGCCGCCCTTCGGCGGCGTCCTCGCCATCCGCACGGCCTCGCTCCGCGAGGTCCGGGACCTCGACGCCACCGTTTCGGCGGGGCAGCTGCTGGAAGGCATCGAGGAAGGCGGCAGTGAGGGTTCCGGTGCGCCCTCCGGCGGGGCATCCGGCGACGGCGGCGACGCCGTCGTGGTCCCGCCGTCCGTCACCGGCCCCGCCTGGGCCGGGCTGCTGCCGCCGCGCGGCGGCTGGCAGCGGGCCGCGGAGTTCGCACCGGACGACGTCCGGGCCGCCGCGAAGCGGCTGGTGGGGGAGTTCCGCTCGCGTACCGAGGTGCTGGTGCCGGAACGGCGGACGCGGGCGGAGCTCGACGCGCTCGCCGAGGAGGTATGGTCCCGGCCGGTCGGGGACACGGTGCTCCCGATGCGTGCCGTGCACGCGGCGCAGGCGCTGGGATTCCTGCGGGAGGGTGGTGTCGAACCGCTCCTGCTGCTCACGGCGGGCGCCTGGCTGCGGCTGCGCACGCCCTACGGATCGGTCGCCGTACGGCGCACCACCCTCGGCTCCGGCCTGACGGTCACGCCCGCCTGACCGTCGGACCGGCATGACGGTTACCGCCGGCCTGAGAGCCGGGCGGCCGCTCCTCAGCCGGCCCCCACCCCGTCAGTCCTGCTCCGGCGCCGCCGCCCGGTCCGGCCACACGCCGATGTGGTCGGCCTCCAGCTCCAGCAGGACCCGGTTCTCGATCGCGAGCGCCTCCGTGTAGTCGCGCGGGAGCTGCAGCCGGCCGGCGCGGTCGACCGTGGCGTACTCGCGGGCCACCACCGACTCCTGCCCGTGCTCGTCGATCTCCGTGTGGCGCAGCACCTCGGAGGCCGTACGGCCGTCCCTGATCGCGACCGTGCGCCGTACGGCGTCGGCCACGGCGTGGTCGTGGGTCACGACGACCACGGTCGTGCCTAGCTCCTCGTTGGCGGTCCTGAACGCGGCGAAGACCTGCTCGCCGGTGGCCGAGTCCAGCTCACCGGTGGGCTCGTCGGCCAGCACCAGGGACGGCGAGTTGGCGAGCGCCACGGCGATGGCCGTGCGCTGCTGCTCGCCGCCGGACATCTGCCCGGGGTGCCGGTCGTGGCAGTGGCCGACGCCGAGCATCGACAGCAGCTCCGTGGCGCGGGCGGCGTGCTGCCGCTTGGCGCGGAAGCCGCCCTTGCCGGCCAACTGCATCGGCAGCACGACGTTCTGGGCCGCCGTCAGGTACGGCAGCAGGTTGCGGGCGGTCTGCTGCCAGACGAAGCCGACGACCTCCCGGCGGTAGCGCAGCCGGGACTTGGCGTCCATGTCCAGCAGGTCGTAGCCGTCGACGGAGGCCGCGCCCGCGGTCGGGACGTCGAGTCCGGCGAGGATGTTCAGCAGGGTCGACTTGCCGCTGCCGGACGCGCCGACCAGCGCCATCAGCTCGCCGTGGGCGACGAGCAGGTCCAGGCCCTGCAGCGCCTGGACCTCGACGCCGTCGGCCGTGAAGATCCGCACCAGCCGGTCGCAGCTGATGAGCGCGTCCTGCCCGTAGGCGGGCCGGTCGCGGCGGGCGGTCGCCCGCTGCTCCAGGTCGGCCAGCGTGGTCGTGGCGCGGCCCTCGGTGGTGTCGGTCATCAGCGGTCTCCTACTCTCAGGTCGGTGCTCTCACGGCGGCGTCCGGTCACCCACACCTGGGCCAGCAGCACCACGTAGGCCAGCGCCAGCAGCCCGGCCGACGGCAGGGCCAGCGACAGCGGGTCGACGCGGAGCCCGGGGCCGGCCGGCACGGTCGTGCCCGGGTCGCTGCCGAACGCGAGCGCGGTGATGTCCACGCCGGGTCCGAGCAGCGGGATGACGGCGAGTCCGACGAGCACGCCGCCGACCGCCGCGAGCAGCGCCTGCGGCAGCATCTCCAGGAACACCAGCCGCCGCCGGTCGCGCCGGCCCATCCCCATCGTCCGCATCCGCGCGAGCAGCGCGGTGCGCTGCGGGGCGGCCTGCAGCAGGGACAGCAGCAGCGCGAGCGCGCTGTAGCCGGCGCCGCCCGCGACCGCGGCGAGGTAGATGCCCCGCGCCCCGGACTGCAGGGCCGAGTCGGAGAGCGTGCCGCGCTCCTCGCTCAGCAGGGACACGAACATGTCGCCGCCGGTCGCGGCGGTGGCGGCGCGCAGCGCCTTGCCGTCGATCCGGCCGTCCGCCGTGATCATCAGGACGGTCGGACCGGTGAAGTGGCCGATGTTCATGTCCGGGTGGCGCTTGACGAGCTGCGCGGACGAGACGATCACGAAGTCGGTGTTGGGGGCGGCCGGGGTGGTGTCCAGGGCCGCCGCCACCCGGATGTCGGTCGTTCCGATGGCGGGCTGCACCGAGGCCGTCCCGCCCGCGAGCTTCGTCGCGAGGTTGCGGGAGACGACGGCGGGCATCGGCCCGGTGCCGTCGTCGCGCTGGAGCGCGTCGGCGGGGAAGGCGGGGAGCCCGATGGAGCGGGTCAGTGCGGCGTACGCGGCCGGGTCGACGCTGACCAGGCTGTACGGCACGCCGAAGCCGGCGGTGGAGGCGTTGGGCTCGACCCGGACGCCGAGCGTCCCGGCGACGCCCGGCACCTTGCGGACGTTGGCCGCGAGCTTCTCCGGCAGGACGAAGTTGGCGTCGATCCTGGCGTCCGCGCCGATCGCCGTGCGGGCCGCCGCGTCCCGGCCGTCCGCGACCCCGGCCAGCACCGAGCCGCCGAACGACGCGACGGACAGCGACATCAGCAGGGCGAGCAGCGGCAGTTGGGCGCTGGCGGGGGAGCGGCCGGCACGGGCCAGCCCGAGGTGGGTGACGGCGCCGGAGAGCCGGGCCGCGGGCCGGGCGAGCAGCCGCAGCGGCAGCGGGTACAGCCGCAGCAGGACGAGGGCGGCGGCGATGGCGACGAGGACGGGCGCGGCCGCCAGGAACGGGTCGGCGCCGCTGACGGTGCCCCGCCGGCGCAGCGCGGTCACCGCGCCGATGACCAGGACGGTGATCGTGAGCTCGGCCACCGTGCGGCGCCGGGAGGGCCGGGCCGCGGCCATGTCCTCGCGCGCGGCGGCCCGCGGCTTGCGGTGGACGGCGACGGCGCGCAGCGGCAGCGCGAGCGAGGCCGTCACGGCCACGGCGGCCCCGAGCAGCACGGACAGCAGGTAGCGGTCGGTGGGCAGCACGACGAGGGCGAGCACGGTTCCGACGAGCGCGGCCGGCACGGCGGCCGCCGCCGTCTCGCCGAGCAGGCGTCCGGCCATGCCGCGCAGCGAGCCGCCGCGCGAGCGCAGCAGGGCGAGTTCGTCCCGCCGCCGCTCGGCGGCGAGGCCGCCCGCCATCAGCAGGACGGCGAACGCGGTGGCCCCGACCCCGATCGCGGCGACCAGGACCAGCGGCAGTGCCGCCGTCCGCTCGCGCTCGTAGGAGGTGAGGAGCCGGCCGAGCCCGGTAGTGGTGTGGAGGAAACTCCCGCTTCCGGTCTCCAGCTTGGCCGCGTCCGGGCCGCTGTCGAGCGAGGCCAGCCGCGTCTGGAGCGGGCCGACGTCCTGGGGGGTGAGCCCGGAGGTGTCGGCGGGGTGGTGCCAGTAGAAGGTCGCGCCCTTGCCGAGGCTGAGCAGGGCGGGGGCCGCCTCCGGCGCGATCAGCACGGTGAAGTGCCAGTAGAACGTGGGGAGGTCGCCGGGCTTCGGGGGCGGGGACGTCAGCTGCGGGGTGAGGACGTCCGGGTCCTCGTTCCAGTACGCGCCGCCCGGTTCCGTGGGCGAGACGATGCCGGTCACGTGGAGGGTGAACGCCGTGCGCAGCGTGCTCAGGTGGATCTCGGAGCCGACCCGCAGGCCCATTACCTTGGCGGTCCGGTCGGTGACGACCGCGTCGACGCGGTTCACCTCGCCCGACACGTCGGTGGGGGCGGGGCCGTGCGGCATGGTGCCGGCCACCAGCCGGGAGTGCTGCTCCAGGCCCTGCTGGGCGACGAGGTCGGCCTTCGGGTTCAGCGCCTTGGTCGGCCGGGGCAGCGCGGGGTCCAGTGCCGCCGAGTCGCTGCCGGTCCTGACCCCGAACACGGACTGGCCCGGCAGCAGGCGCAGCGGCGGCCGGATGAGCTTCTGGAACTCCGCCTCCACGCCGGCGAGCCACTCCGGTGCGAAGCGCGACGTTCCGGCCGCGCCCTCGTTGTCCGGGCCCGACGAGGACTCGCTGAGGGTGAGGCTGCGGTCGCGCAGGTCGGCGTCGGCGAGGGAGCCGCGCAGCGCCTTGATCTCGTAGCGGTCCACCGCCCGCGGCAGCGCGGCCGCGAGGAAGGACGTGACGAGGACGAGCAGCGCCATCGCGACGGCGGCGGCCGGCGCGGAGCGCAGCCGGACCCGCACCCAGGGGAGCGCCGCGATCCGATCGCCGCGCCCGGCTCCGGCGCCGTCCGGTGCCGTACTCCCGCGCCCGGCTCCGTCGCCGTCCCGTGCCGTACTTCCGCGCCCGGCTCCGTCGCCGTCCCGTGCCGTACTCCCGCGCCCGGCCTTGCCGCCGTCCCGTTCCGCGATGCCGTGCCCGGCTCCGTCGCCGTCCCGTTCCGCCCCGCCGGGGAGACCTTCGGTCCCGTTCGTCATGTCAGTCCTCCCCTTGCCTGCGCAGCGCGGTCACGGGGTCGCCGCGCCGGACCGCCGTCAGGACCACCACCAGCAGCGGTACGACCAGCACGATGGCGATCAGCTGGGCCAGCGGTCCCACCGGCAGGGTGACCCGCAGTGCCGGGACGGGCTGGGACGCCTGCGCGGTCAGCACGATCAGCGGGACGACCAGCCGGGTCAGCAGCGCGCCCAGCGCCACCCCGACCACCAGCGCGAGCAGCACCAGCAGCCCCTGTTCGGCGGCCATCATCCGGGCCAGCTTGCGGCGGGGCGCCCCCAGCGCCCGCAGCACCGCGAACTCCCCGTTGCGCTCGCGGATCGCGCCGGCCGAGCTGACCGCGAAGCCGACCGCCGCCAGCACGGCGGCGGCGATCACGGCGGCCGGCAGCGCCGACTGCGGGCCGGCGCCGAGCGGGTCGGCCCGCATCTCCGACGCGAACTCGTCGCGCACCAGCAGCGCGTCGATGTCGGCCCGGTCGCGCAGCGCGGCGGCGGCCTTCGCGCTCGCGCCCGGCTGGGCGGACAGCCACCACTCGGTGGTCTCCATGCCGCGCCCGCCGGTCGCGTCGAGCACCGTGTTCACGGCCCGCAGGTCCAGCAGCAGCGCTCCGCCGTCCTTCTGGGTGGCCGTCGGCGGGGCGGTGCCGGGCAGGGCCCGGATCGCGGAGCTGATGCGGACCGACGTCTCGACGCCGTTCAGCCCGATGCGCACGTCCCCGCCCACCTTGCTGCCGGTGGCCGCCAGGAAGGCGTCGGTGGCGATGCCGGCGAGCGGCGCCGCGGCGGGTTCGGCGACGCGTACGGACAGGTGGGCGCCCTTGGAGTCACCCAGGGCGGGGTCGGCGGCGCCGGTGGAGTACTCCACGGTCAGCGCGTCGCCGGCGGGGGCACTGGTGACGGTGCCCGCGTTCGGCCGCAGGCTCGGGTCGCCGCCGAGCGAGACGTCGGCCCGCTGCATCTGCGCCTTCGCCGCCCAGGACGAGCCGGCCGCGGCCTTCAGCGGGCGGACGGCGCCGTTCGAGGCGACGACCGCCGGGCTGAGGGTCAGCCGGTGCTTCTCGACGAAGTCGGGGGCCGCGTAGTCGACTTCGACGCGGATGAGCCGCAGCGGCCCCGCCGGGGTGCCGCCGGTCCGGCCCGCCGCCTCGTCGAGGTCCAGGACGAGGAGGTGCGGCTTCGCGTCGGCCGGGACGTCGCCGAGCGGGAAGGCGTACGTGACGCCGTTGCCGTCCTTGAGGACCGCGGTGAGCGAGTCGACGACCTCGCCGTGCCCGTCCGAGTCGAGCCGCGCGGTGAGGCGCAGCTGCTGGGCGGTCTCGTCGACGGGGAAGCCGCCGGTGTCCTCGGCCGCGCCGGACGGGCGGCCCCGCAGCGGCTGGAGCAGCTCGGGCAGCGGGCGGTCGGAGAGGTCGTCGCGGAACCGCATCACCTCGCCGGCCTTCGCCGAGTCGATCATGAGGATGGAGGCGACCCGCTGTTCGGGGAGCGTCAGTTGGGTGCGGGCCGCGGGGGCGGCGGTGGCGATGCCGGGAGTGCGGTCGAACACCCCCGGCTGTCCGAACGGCGGGGTGGTGGAACCGGTCACCCGCAGGTCCGCGCCGACGGTGAAGTCGGCCTGGTCGCGCTGCGAGCGGTCCCAGCTGGCGCCCTGCCCGATCGCGAACATCCCCATGGCGACGGCCAGGACGAGCAGCAGCACGGCCCCGGCGCCGCGCCGCGGCCGCCGGGAGAGCTGCCAGCCCGCGAGGGCGAGCGACAGCCCGCTGCCCCGCGCGGCCCTGCGCTCGCCGAGCCGGGCGGCCAGCGGCAGCAGCCGCAGGATCAGGACGGTCCCGGCCAGCAGGCACAGCGCGGGCGCGGCGACCAGCACCGGGTCCACCCCGAGGCCGCCGCCGGTGTCGGCGCTCAGCACCCCGCTGTCCTTGGCCCGGCGCGACAGCTGCCAGTAGGAGATCCCGGCGAGCAGCAGCAGCCCGAGGTCGGCCCCGGCCTGCACGGCGGCGGGCAGTGCCCCGCGCCTGGCGCGGGCCGAGCGCTCCGCGACGTAGCTGCCCGCGCTGCGCAGCGCGGGCACGATGACGGCGAAGGCGCAGGCCAGCGCGGTACCGGCGGCCACCCACCAGGCGGTGGCGCCGATCGCCCCGCCCAGGTCGGTGCCGGACCTGGCCAGCGCGCCCTGCCCGGCCAGCAGCCGGATCACCGGCCCGGCGAGCAGTGGCGCGGCCAGCCCGGCGGGCACCGCGAGCAGCAGGGACTCGGTGGCGGCCAGCCGGGCGACCCGGCCGCGCGAGCCGCCGCGGGCCCGCAGCAGCGCGGTCTCGCCGGCCCGTTCCTCGGACAGCAGCTGGGCGACGAGCAGCAGGGCGAAACCGGCCAGGATCAGCAGCTGCAAGGCGCCGATCAGCAGGGTGGAGCGGGTCACCAGCAGCGTCTTCTGCACGCCGGTGAGCAGGTCGGGCAGGTCGGAGGCGATCTGGATGCCGGCGTTGGCCGGGTCCTTGGCGGTGGCGTCGATGGTCTGCCGGACGTCGTCCCGCACCCCGGGGATCCCGGCCGCGTCCAGGTTCCGGAAGTCGGCGGTGCTCTGCCAGGACATCTCGGCCGGTGCGAGGCGGCCGGTGGCGAAGACGCTCGGGTCGGCGAGCAGCGGCCCGTAGGTCGTGAACGACACGGTCCTGACACCGTGGCCGCCCATCGGGTCGAGCTGCCAGTACGGGGCGGTGCGGTCGGTCGGGCGGTAGGTGCCGGTGACCTTGACGCGGAGCGCCGGGGCGTCGAGCCGGCTCTTCAGGTCGATCAGCGTGCCGGGCCGCACGCCGAGGGAGCGGGCCACGGGTTCGGGGACCGCCACCGGCACGACCCCGGCGCTCCGGTCGACGGCGGACGGCCAGCCGCCCTGGACCAGCGTCACGCGCGCCCGGTCGAACGTGGCCAGCAGCGTCAGGTCCGGCTCGCCGCCCTTCGGGGCGCCGGACGCGCCGCCGCCGAGGGCGGCCGGCAGGGCGTACGGCCCGGAGCGGGTGCTGGCGTGGACCTGCGCGGGCAGTCCGTCGTACGCGCCGCCCAGGCTCTTGCGGATCGCGGTGTCGGCGGTCCGCCAGGTGTCGGCCGTGACGGTCTGCTGGACGTTGACGGTGGTCCGCGCGGCCGACTGGTGTTCCAGCGTGCGGCGCAGCCCGGCATCGCCGATGGCGCTGGTGAACGCGGCGAGGGTGGCCAGCACGCTGGTGGTGAGCACCACGGTGAGCAGGGCGGCGGTCAGCAGCAATCGATGCGCGCGGACACGCAGAAACACAAACCCCGTCACGCCGCTCCCCCGTTCGCCCGCTGTTCGGATGCTCTCAAACAGATCGGGCGTGAGGAAGTGCAGAAGATTGTCGCAATACGATCGTGACCCGTTGAACGATGACCATTGTCCGCTCAGCGAACGCCTGCGAACTCAGCCGAATCGGTCGGGGGTTGCGCCGATCCGCTCAGCCCGCGGTGTGCAGCCGGCGGTGTTCACCCCGCGGTGTTCACCATCGACGCGGCGGCGTAGACCAGGTAGTCCCACAGCTGCCGTTCGTACTCGGGGGCGAGCGCCAGGTCGTCGACGGCGTCCCGCATGTGGCGCAGCCACGCGTCGTGCGCGGCCTGGTCCACCTGGAAGGGCGCGTGCCGCATCCGCAGCCGCGGGTGGCCGCGGTTGTCGCTGTACGTGCGCGGGCCGCCCCAGTACTGCATGAGGAAGAGCGTCAGCCGCTCCTCGGCCGGGCCGAGGTCCTCCTCCGGGTACATCGCCCGCAGCTCGGGGTCGCCCGCGACACCCTCGTAGAAGCGGTGCACCAGACGCCGGAACGTCTGCTCGCCGCCGACGGCGTCGTAGAACGTCTGCTGCGGCGCCGTGTCCTGCGGGGTCTCGTTCACTCAGCTCCACCTCAAGATGTCGCACCGGCCCGGCGCCGGTCGACGTGGTCCGCGCACGCGGCCCCGGGGTCGCCCCCGAAAGCGTGCGGCACCCCTCCATGGTCTCAGACGGCCCGGCCGAGGACCCCGGACCTAGGACCTGCCGGCGCCCCTCCCGTCGGCCCGCTGCCGCCGGCGCCCCGGGGCGTCGCGGATCGGGCCCGGCCGCCGCACAGTGGAAGCATGGGTGACGCGCACCGGAAGGATCGCCACGCGGTGGTGGCGGACGTGCTGCGAGCGACGCTGGTGCGGCGGATCGTCGCGGCGGGCGGGCTGGCCGACCCCGCGTGGCGGGCGGCGTTCGAGCGGGTGCCGCGCCATCTGTTCGTCCCCGAGTACTTCAGCCCGCGGCCCGGCGGTTACGAGCGGCTCGCCGCCGACGACCCCGACCCGCGGCAGCGCGCCCGCTGGCTGACCGGCGCCTACGAGGACGTCCCGCTCGTCACGCACGTGCGGGACGGGCGGCTGATCTCGTCCAGCAGCCAGCCGTCCCTGATGGCCTCGATGGCCGAGGCGCTTGGGGTGGGGGAGGGGCGGACGGTCTTGGAGATCGGCGCCGGCACCGGCTACAACGCGGCACTGCTCGCCCACCGCCTCGGCGACGACGCCGTCACCACCGTCGACCTGGACCCGGCCATCACCGGCGCGGCCCGCGCGCACCTCGCGGCGGCGGGCGCCGCGCCCGCCGTCGTCACCGGCGACGGCGCCCTCGGCCACCGGGAGCGGGCCCCCTACGACCGGATCCTCGTGACCTGCGAACTGCCGTCCGTGCCGGCCGCCTGGCTGGGCCAGTGCCGGACCGGCGGCCGGATCCTCGCGCCGTTCGCGGGCGGGCTGATCCTGCTGACCGTCACCGGCCCCGACCGGGCGGAGGGCCGCTTCCTGCCCACCGCGGCCTACTTCGTCCCGCTGCGCGGCCCGTCCGCCCACCGGCCGCCGCAGGAGCGCACCCCCGGCGCCCCCGGCGAACCGAGTGCCCCGGGCCGGGCCCGCCGGTCCGGCACACCGCCGAGCGTCCTGCGGGACGACCTCTTCCGCTTCCTGCTGACCCTGTGGGCGGGCCCGCTGGAGGCCGGCTGGGACTCCGGCGACCGCGGCGTCACCCTGACCGCCCCGGACGGCTCCGCCGCCCGCGCCGACCGGAACGGCACGGTCCAGCCGTCCGGCCCGCGCGACCTGTGGGCGGTCGTGGAGCGCGCCCACGACCTGTGGGAGCGCACGTCCCGGCCGGCTCGCGAGCGCTACGGCCTGACCGTCACCCCCGACCGCCAGTGGACCTGGCTCGACGACCCGTCCGGCCCCCACACCTGGCCGGTCCCGCCCGCCTGACGACCGGGGACCCGACGTTCCGGAGGTCAGCCGCGGCTGACGGTGATCGTCGTCCAGGCGCCCACGTGGACGCGGTCGCCGTCCTTCAGGGGGACCGGGAGGTAGGGCTGGATCGGGTCCGCGGCGCCGTTGATCGTGGTGCCGTTCGTCGAGTCCTGGTCGACGACCGACCAGCCGCCGTCCGGCTGCTGCACCAGGACGGCGTGCTTGTGCGAGACGCCCGGGTCCTCGGGGGCGCGCGACAGGTCGATGTCGGGGGCCTCGCCCGTGCTGTGCCGGCGGCGGCCGATGGTGATCTGGTTGCCGACCAGCGGCAGCCGCAGTTCGGGGGAGTACGACGGGAAGTACAGGCCGGTGGCGTCCGGGCCGCTGCGGGCCATCATCGCCGTGAAGTAGTCGCGGTCGGCGGCGACGGTGGCGACCCACGTCGTCACCTCGGGTGCGGCCGGAGCCGCCTGCTCCGGCACCGCGGTGGCCCCGGAACGGGACGCCGCCGGGGTGGAGGGCGCGCTCGGCGGGGTGAGCAGGAAGTCGCCCGAGTCGCCCTCCTCGCCCGGGGTGACCGCCTCCGGAGCCAGCGGCTCCGCCGGGCGGTTCATCTGCGACGGGCGGGAGCGCTGCGACTCGTACCGCTGGTAGGGCGGGAACCCCGGCGAGGGCGGGCTGGGCGGCGGGACGAACGTGGTGGCCGTGTGCGTCTGGAAGTTGTAGCGGCACTCCTCGCAGAACAGCGCCATCCCCTCCCGGGGAGTGCCGCAGGCCGGGCACGGCTCCGCCGCCGCCGTCGCGTCCGGGTCGTAGCCGGAGGGCGCCGGGCGGGCGGCCCCCGAGCCGGCGGAGGAGGACGGCGCGGCGGGTGCGGACATGCGGTGGCCGCACACCTCGCACCAGTCGTCGGTATCCGACTGGTGGCCGTTCGGACAAGTCGACATTCGGCTGGCTCCCCCTCCGCCTGCGAGCGCGGTTGCTTGCGAGCGTGGTTACTTCTTGACGCGGACGGTTTTCGTCGAGCGCGTCTCCAAGGTCATCTCGTCGGCGTCCGCGACCCTCGCCTTCAGCCGTACGGTACCGCTCGGCGCGTCGACCACGTCGACCACCTTGGCCAGCAGCTTGGCGGTGTCATCGTTGCCCGAGGCGCTCGCGAGCTGCACCGCGCGGCCCAGCTTCGCGGTCGCCCCGTCGATGTCGCCCGACTTGCGCGCCTCCAGGCCCTCCTGGATGACGGAGGCCAGCTCCGCCTGGCCGGTGTAGTGCGCGACCTGCGGGTTGATCCGGGTCGAGGCGGCCATGTCGTCCGTCCACACCGCCCGCACCAGCCCCTGCGAGAGCACCTGGGAGGTGCCGTCCGGCTGCGGCAGGACCAGCGAGAGGCGGGCGGCCAGCATCTCCTGGCCGACACCGGCGTTGGGGACCTGGACGCACACGTGGTAGTCGCGGGACTCGTCGCCCCAGGAGCCGGTCGGGTAGTCCCCGGCCCGCGGACCGGCCTCCGTACGGCGGGCCGTCAGGTCCTCGACCGTCGGCGCGACCTGCTTGACGAACTTGATCTCGGAGCCCTGCGGGGTCCACAGCCGCAGCCCCACGTCCGCGACCTCCTTGCCCATCGCGGTCTCCATCATCGCCTGGAAGTCCGCCTTCAGACCGGCCGGATCGGCGACGATGTCGACGGAGCCGAGCATCGCCGAGGCGATCCCGGTCAGCTCCTTGACCTCCCAGTCCGTGCCCACGCCGCGCGCGTCGCACGTGAAGCGGCCGGAGCACGCCTCCAGGGTGGCCCGCAGGTCCTCCGGCTTCTCGTGCTCGTTGCGGCCGTCGGTCAGCAGGATGCCGTGCCGGATCGGCACGTCGGCGGTGGCCAGCAGCCGGTCCGCGAGCCGCAGCCAGGTGCCGATCGCGGTGCCGCCGCCCGCGGTGAGCTTGCGCAGCGCCTGCTTGGCCTGGCCGCGGGTCTGCGCGTCGGCGATCGCGAGGCCGCCGTTGGCGGGGTAGACCTCGCGGGCCTGGTGGGTGCCGCCGACCACCGCGAAGGCGACACCGTCGCGGATCGTGTCGATCGCGGCGGCGGTCGCGTCGCGGGCGTTGCGCATCTTCGTGGGCGGGTAGTCCATCGAACCCGAGCAGTCGACCATGATGACCACCGCTCCGCCCGGAGCGCCGTCGACGGCGTATCCGGGAGCCGCCAGCGGGTGGCCGCCGGAGGTGCCGCCGCCGGTCGACGTCACCGTGACGATGGCATTGACCTCGCGGCCGCCCTCGGGCAGGTATTCGTTCTGATAGATGTCGACCGAAAACTGCGGCACGTTCGACTTGGAGAAATTGGCCATCGCTTGAGCTCCTCGCGCTCCTCAGTCCACAAAGACATCCCCCGACGAGGGACCGGTTCTACGCAGGTTCGGATCCTGCCCGCCCCACCGTGGCCGGGAACGGAAGTACAGCGACTGTTACGTTGTCGTGGCCCCCGCCGTCGAGGGCCACCCCCACCAGCGTCTGCGCGCAGTGCAGCGGCCTGGCGCGGGCGTCGGCCGGTACCACCGCGGCCAGTTCGGCGGCGGACTCGGCGTAGTTCCACAGCCCGTCGGTGCACACGACCACTACACCCGTTCCCTCCGGCTGGAAGGAAGCGGTGTGCGGGTCGATTTCGACGGCGTCCGCGCCGAGCCAGCCGGTGATCGCGTGGGCGCGCTCGTCCGCGTACGCCTCGGCCTCCGACATCAGGCCCGCCGACACCATCCGCGCCGCCCACGAGTCGTCCTCGGTCAGGCGGGCGGACGGGGTGTCGCGGTCGTCCGGGATCCAGTACGCGCGGCTGTCGCCGATCCAGCCGACGGTGAAGACCGGGCCCGCCGCGACGGCGCTGACGCAGGTGCAGGCCGGTGCGTTGTGGTGCGGGCCCTGCCGGCCGTCGTCCTCCTCGGCCAGCACCGCCACCGCGTGCGCCGCCGCCAGCAGGGCGTCGTGCATGGCCTGTTCCGGCGGGCTGCCGTGCTCCAGCGCGTCGAGCAGCGTCTCGCTGCCCACAGTGGCGGCCGCCGCCGAGGCGTCGTCCGGGCGGTACGCCGACGAGACGCCGTCGCAGACCACGGCGACGATCGCCGGGGTCCCGTCCGGCAGCGAGGTCGCCGCGACGGCGAACGCGTCCTCGTTGCGGTGGTGCCGCAGACCGCGGTCGCTGACCGCGGCCACGCCTTCGAGCTCACGTTCCTGGTGGTCGCGCAGCCGCGGCTGGGCGTGCCCGCAGTGCTCGCAGTACCCGTCGGCGTCGACCCCGCCGACCCCGCACGCCACACACGTCCGCCCCTGCGGCGCCGGCCCCGCGAGCAACTCCTCGCGGGGGTCCGCGACCTCCGCCGCGGGCTGCGGCGCGGCCGGGGCTGCGGCGCCCGCCGCAGGGCGGTCCGGCGCGGCCTGCGCGGACGCCGCCGGGCTCTGCGGCGGGGCGAGCGCGAAGGGGTCGGCGCCGTTGCGCGGCGCCGTGGAGCCGTTGCCGGAATGCCCGGTTCCGGGCAGGTCGGAGCCCGCGGCGGGGAACGGCGCGGTCACGTCCGTGCCGCACACGCCGCAGTACCTGTCGCCCTCCTCCAGCGGTTCCGCACAGCTGGGGCAGCTGATCGACTGAGCTGACTGGGCCGACTCCGGCAGTCCTGGCATTCGGTTACACCCACGTCCGGGGGCGGAAACGGTTGGCCCGCTCCACCAGTTCGATCCTCGTGCGGTCCTTCTGGGCCAGCCGGGCGAGTACCCGGTAGGAGCGCTCCAGGCCGAAGCGCAGCCCCCGTTCGTCCAGGGCGCTGCCCAGCAGCGCCGGACGGGCGCCGACGGCGGAGGGCGAACCCTGCCCGCCCGCCAGCACCCAGTCGAGCGCGCTGCCGAGCACCTCGGTGGACAACTGCTCGCGCCGGTCGGCGTCGAGGCCCTGCTGCTGCAGCTGCTCGACCTGCCGGCCGGCGGCCAGCAGGTCGTCCAGCAGCGGCTCCTGCGGGGACCGGTCGCGCAGCCTGGCCTTGATCGCCGCGACCCGAGCCGCCGTGAAGTGGATGGACGCCTCGGGCACCGACTCCAGCACCTGGACGGCGCCGGGCCGGTCGCCCGCCGCCAGCCGCACCCGGGCCAGCCCGAACGCGGCGCTGACGTAGCTGTGGTCGGTGGTCCACACCAGGCGGTAGTACTCGGTCGCGTTGTCCAGCTGGCCGAGCACCTCGGCGCAGATGCCCAGCGCGAGCTTGGGCGCGGACTCGCCGGGGAACGCGTCGTAGACCGCGTCGAAGGAGAGCGCGGCCGTCTCGTGGTCGCCGGTGCTCAGCGCGGTCAGGCCGCGGTGCCAGACGACGCGCCAGTCCTCCAGGTCGTCGTCGGCCAGGCCCTGCAGCACGGACAGCGCGCCGGCGCCGTCGCCCAGTTCGAGGCGGGCCCGCAGATCGCGCAGCCGCCGCTCGACCGAGTCGACGGGCGAGGACTGCAGCGCGGCGATCAGTTCGGTGGGCGCCGCGGACGACAGGCCCGCCAGGAAGCCGGCGTTGGGGTCCGACGGGTCCACGTGCGGTACGGGCAGCGCCAGTACGGCCGCGGGCGCGTCCAGCCGGGTGATCGACGGGAAGACGGATCCGGGGGCCTGGACCACCGCACCGGAACCGCCTGCCGGGGTGACGGGCACCCCGACGACGGTCGCGCTGTACGGGACGGGGGCGCCGGGGGACAGCGCGGGAGCGCCCGGCCCACCCGCCGGGAGCGGCTGCCCGCCGCCGAGCTGGGGGCCGCCCGCCTGCTGCCCGGCCTGCTGGGGGCCGCCCTGCGCCGGGATGAGGACGGGCGGTGCGCCGTTCGCCCCGCCCGCCGCACCGGCCTTGCGGCCGCGGCCGGCGCCGAGCCGCGACGCGTCGCCGGGCAGCGGCCGCACCAACTCCGTGTCCACCACCCGGATCTCCGGCCCGAACAGCGTGGACAGTGCGGGCCGCGGCTTGCCGGTCTCCAGCGCGACGACCTCGCGCAGCACGCCCAGCAGCTGGTCCGACATCTCCTCCGCCGACGCGAAGCGCTTGTCCGGGTCCGGGTCGGTGGCACGCACCAGCAGCCGGTAGAAGGACTCGTAGCGGGAGAAGACGTCGATGTTGTCGGGGTCGGGCAGGCTGTCGGCGAAGACGTTGGTGTAGCCCTGGAAGTCGAAGGTCAGCACGGCCAGCGTACGCGCGACCGTGTACAGGTCGGAGGCGACGGACGGGCCCAGCTCCGCGACCTCGGGGGCCTGGTAGCCGACCGTGCCGTAGATGGCGCTGTCGTTGTCGTCCATCCGGCGGACCGCGCCCATGTCGATCAGTTCGAGGCGGTCCTCCTGCTGGATCGCGTTGTCGACCTTGAAGTCGCAGTAGAGCAGGTTGCGGCTGTGCAGGTAGCCGAGCGCGTCCAGCGCCTCGATGGCGTACGCGATGGCCGTCGCCACCGGCAGCGGCTCCCGCTTGCCGTCGGCGCCGCGCCGCTCGTTGGCGATCTCCTTGAGCGACTTGCCGCCGACGTACGCCATCACGATGTAGCCGTCGAGGGTGCCCGACCGCTGGTCCAGGTGCTCGACGAAGTTGTAGATGCGGACGATGTTCGGGTGCTCGATCTCGGCGAGGAACCGCCGCTCGGAGACGGCCGCGGCCAGCGCGTCCTCGTCCCCGGTGTCCAGCAGGCCCTTGAGCACCACCCAGCGGTCGGAGACCGCGCGGTCCACCGCCAGGTAGATCCAGCCCAGCCCGCCGTGCGCCAGGCACCCCACGACCTCGTACTGCCCGCGCACCACGTCGCCCGCCCGCAGCTTCGGCGAGAAGGAGTACGGGTGGCCGCACTTGGTGCAGAAGCCCTCCGTGCGGCCCGGCTTGTCACCGCGGCTGCGTCCCACCGGCGCCCCGCAGTCGCCCCTGCTGCAGTACCGCTTGCGCTCGGGGACCTGCGGGTTCTCCAGGACGGCCGCCGCCGGGTCCGGTCGCGGGATGGGCGGTACGGAGACCAGCCCGGCGCCCAGCTTGCCGCGCGTCGAACCGCTGCCGGCGCTGCGCGAGCTGCGCACCGACACCGAGCGGCCGCCGGTCGAGCCGCTCAGGGCGCGCGACAGCCGGCCCGACACCGAGCGGCGCGAGGAGCGGGAGGAGGACCGGGAGGAGCGCGAGGAGTGCGCCGAGGCGCGCCCCGAGTCGGCGCCGCCCCCGGCGGCCGACCGCGCCGAGCCGCTCGCCGGCGCGACGGCGGCCACCGGCGCCAGCCCGCAGGTGTCGCAGTACAGCTCGCCGCCACCCATGTCCTCCAGAGCCCCGCCGCAGCCGGGCCGTTGGCATGTGCTCACGGTGTCCCCCCTCGTTCACTCGCGCGGCCGTCCGACGGCCGCCCAGCCCTCTTCGGTGATCCCGTCATCCGATGGTCCCGCATCAGCCGTCCCGCCTGTCCGCGGGCTGCGACCGCTGGGCCGGCCGCGGCGTCAGCGTCTCCGCCACCGCCTGCTGGTAGCGCAGCACCGTCGACTCCGCGGCCCGCAGGTCGCACGGCGCGCTCCACAGCATGCGGCGCGCCTGGTCGTACCGCTCGATCAGCAGCGGGTCCTCCGCCATGCCGTGCCGCGCCACCTTCGCGCGGTAGGCGTCCAGCCGGCCGCGCAGCTCCGCGCGGACCGCGAGCGGGGCCGTCACCGCCGTCAGGGACTCGCGGGCCCGCAGCAGCTCGTCCTCCGCCTGCTGCTCCAATCCGTCCAGCAGCGGCGACAGCCGGTGCCACTGGCCTGTCCTGCGGTACTCGTCGGCCGTCGCCAGCCGCTCGTGCAGCGCCGACGAGGGGCCGCTGACCGCCGGGACCTCCGACGCCGCGATCTTCGACAGCACCTCGACGCGCGCGCTGCGCGCCTCGGTCAGCGTCCGGTCCGCCCGCGACAGCACGTCCCGCAGGTGCAGCAGCCGCTGGTCGGCGTCGTCGCTGACGTGCAGCACGGCGTCCACCTCGCGGCGCAGCTCCTCCAGCCGCCGCCCGGCCTGCTCGTAGCGGGTGATGTCCGCACGGCCCGGCTTCGGCTCCGGCAGCCAGAACGCCAGCGGGTCGGAGACCACCTGCGCGCGCAGCGCCGCCAGGTCCTCGATGAGCCGCTCCAGCTCGTCCCCCGAGGGGTGGGCGCCGGGGCGCACCCCCACCGAGTGCGCCAGCGAACGGACCCGCTGCACGTCCGCGGCGAGCAGGTCGATCCGGGCGGGCAGCGCGGACCAGACCGAGTCGGCGGCGGCGACCGTCGCCATGGCCTGCTCGTACCAGCCGTTCATCCGGTCCAGCAGCTGCTCCATGCTGAACCGCTCGGTGAGCAGGGCCGGACCCGTCAGACCGCGTGCCGCGTCCGGGACCGCGGCGCCCGACACCGAGACGCCGTTGCCGCGCAGCAGCTCGGTGAGCGCGTTCAGGTCCGTCTGGGTCGGCCAGCGGCGGCGGCCGCGCAGCTCGCGCGCGGTGTTCAGGGCCGCGGTGTACGCCTCGAAGTGCGACCAGAGCAGGGTGATCGCCGAGTCCGTGCGCGCCCAGCGCTCCTTCGTGACGCCGGTCAGCTCGGCACCTTCGAGCAGCCTGCGGCCGGAGTGGTCCTGCAGCGCGAGCAGCGAGGACTCGATCGCCTCGTGGTCCGCGCCGAGCCGCGCCAGGGCACGGTCGACCTCCTCCCGGCCCATCACCGGCCCGGACGGTCCCTCCTCCGACCTCCGGCTGGGAGGTGCGCCCTCCGCCATCGAACCTTCTTTCCCGTAACCGGCACGTCGTGTGCGGAGCTCAGTCCTGCTGAGCCGGCCCCCGTGGGCCGGCCCCGGTGGCTCAGTTCCTGTAGAGCGGCGCCGGCGGACCCGTCACGTCCGGCAGCTTCGCGGCCAGCCAGTGACGGTACGCCTGCATCCACGGGCTGTTGGCGCCACCGGCCCGGTAGTCCTCCAGCACCTTGTTGACGCGGGCCACCAGGTCGGTGTCCTGGAGGTTCATCGCCACCCCGTACGGCTCGGCGGTGACCTTCTGGCCGATGAGGTGGACCGACGGGTCCTGGGCGGCCTGCCCGGCGGCCAGCGCGTTGTCGGTGAACACCGCGTCCACCAGGTTCAGTTGCAGCCGCACCAGGCAGTCCAGCTGGTTCGGCACCAGGACGACCTTGGCGCCGTGCGACTCCTCCTTCAGCTTGGCCTCGCCCGTCGAGCCCTTCGCCGTGCAGACCGTCCGCCCGTTCAGCGAGTTGTCGAACCCGGTGACCGAGGTGCCCTGCAGCGGGACCAGGAGCTGCTGCCCGGCCTCGAAGTACGCCGTGGAGAAGGCCACGTCCTTCAGGCGCGAGCAGTTGATGGTCATGGTGCGCACCACCATGTCCACCTTCCCCGCCTTGATCATGGGGATGCGCTGATCCGTCGGCACCGTCAGGTACTGGACCTTCTCCGGGTCGCCGAGGATGTCCTTCGCTATGGCCCGCACCAGGTCGATGTCGAAGCCGGTGATCCGGCCGGTGGCCGGGTCGCGGAACCCCCACAGGTAGCTGTTCTGGTCCACGCCGACGACGAGCTTGCCGTGCTCCTTGATCCGCCGGACGGCGGCACCGTCCACCGTCGACGGCCGCTGCCCGCTGGCCTCCGGCTGCTCGCAGGTGTCCTCCGTGGAGGCGTACTGGGCCGTCAGGACGCCCCCGGGCGCCGCCGGACCCCCGTCGTCCGCCGCGCCCGTGCCGCGCAGCGGGACCGCCACCGCGGAGACGACCAGCGCGCAGGCCGCCGCCATCCCCGCGACCCCGCCCCACCCGCGCCAGCTGCGGCGCGTCCGCCGCGTCCGCGGCATCTCCTCGCCCATGGTCCGCTTCCCTCCACCGGCCTGGCCGGTCACGCCGGTCACCGGTACTCCGACAGCCGGCGTCCGATACCGAGCGCGGCACCGGCCGCCGCCAGCACGGCCAGCAGGGCGGCACCCACCGGAAGCCCGGTCAGCGCCCCGCGGCCGTCGTTCGCGGCCTGTACGAATTCCTGCTGCTCGTGGTCGACGGCCTTGCGCAGGCTGGCGTCCACCACGTCGAAGCACTGGCCGGTGGTCGCGGTGACCACCTCGCCCTGCTGGTTCTTGCCGCCGATCACCGCGGCGACGGCGTCCTGGTAGTTGCCGCCGTTGTCGCTGGCGCGCGCCGCGGTGTGCCGGCCCCGCCAGGCCTGCACGCCCTTGATCGCGTCATTGACCGGGGCGCGCCCCGCCTCGTCGTCCGCGAGCGCCAGCGCCTGCGCCATCTCGCCGCCGACGCCCTTCGGGTCCTTGCCCGCCAGCGTCGACATGCCGCCCTGGAAGTTCGTCTCGTACGACGCGCCCGAACCGCGCGCCACCAGGGTCAGGTTCTCGTCACCGCGCGCCTGGAGGACCCCGATCCGGGCGCTGTTGAGCACCTGCAGCGACTTCGCCCCGTGGTCGTACGAGGTGTCGAGCTGCGAGGCGGCCACCGTGTGGCCCACCACCGCCCACAGCAGGACCACCACGGACGCGGCGCTCGCCGCCAGCATCCCCTGGTTGAAGACCCGGTTCGTACGACGGTACGACCGGCGCTGCGCCCACAGCAGGGCGCCGAGCGCCACCACCCCGAGCGTCCAGGCCAACCACGGAAGTTCCTTGGCGGAGCCGTAGTCCTCGCCCAGCCGGGCCGTCTCCGCCTTGTACAGCTTGTCGGCGGTGTCCAGCAGCCCGCCGTCCTGACGCATCAGCTCGTTGGCGTACCGCAGGTGGGCGCCGCCCACCGGGAAGCCCTGCCGGTTGTTGGCACCGGCCCGCGCCACTTCCTCCGTGTACCCCTTGAGCTGCTGGTTGAGCAGCGAGATCTGCTCCAGGGTCTTCGACGACCCCTGCGCGTTGCCCGCCGCCTCGGCGATCAGCTGCGACGCCGTCCGCAGGTCCTGGTCGTACCGGTCCGTGACCGACTTCGGCTGCTGGCCCCCGATGAGGAAGCCGCCGGAGGCCGTGGTGTCCGCGTCCGCCAGCGAACGGTAGATCTCCGCGGCCTTGGCGCTCAGCGGGGCGCTGTGGTTGACCACGTCGCTCGCCGCCGACGCCCGGTCGGTGATCTGCCAGGCCGTCACCGCGCCGAACGCGACCACCAGCACGGCCAGCACCGCGCCGATGATCCGCAGCCGGCCCGGCTCGGTCGTCGCCGCCGCGCGCAGCCGGTCCGTGCCCTCGCTCCAGGCCCGCCGCCGCGGTGGCGGGGGCGGCGGCGGTACGACCGGCGGCCTCACGGGCGGCTCGGGAGCACGCGGCGCGGGCGGGGCACCGTAGCCCTGCGCGGCCGGGTTCCCGCTCCCCGTCGGCGTGTGTGTCACTGATCCTCCCCCGGAACAACTCCCCTGCGCACGGAAGTCGAACTCATCGCCAGCAGTATGGCCGTAGGCGGTGTCATCCACCTAGGGATTGCGTGGATCTTGCGCGAACTGCCCGCAATGCGGCTCTGCCGTACGAACTTCACCCGTATCCCATCACGTCCTGGACCCCTGTTCGGTTCCGGGGCGACCGCCAAAAACCGGACGGACCCCGGTGACGGGCCCGCCCGGCTCGGTGCGGCGGCCGCGCGCGGTGCGCGCGCACGACGGCTACGCGTAGTGCGCGCGCACCCTCGCGTGGACGTCGAACTCCGCACCCACGTGGTCCAGGCCGAGCAGCGCCGCGCCCAGCACCGGCGCCGCGCTCACCACCCGCGTCACGGCCTTCGGCGCGCGCAGTGCCAGCCGCTCCGCGATGGCGTCCATCAGCGTCGGGTTGCCCGCCGCCATGACACCCCCGCCGAGCACCACGTCCACCTCCTCGTCCAGCAGCCCCAACCGCCCCAGGGCCACGCTCGCCAGCGCGACGATCTCGTCCGCCTGCCGGCTGACGATCTCCCGCGCCACCGCGTCCCCCGCGTCCGCGGTGCGGAACAGCACCGGCGTCAGCTCGTACTTGCGCGACGGCGCGATGTGCTCCAGGTGCAGCGCCTCGATCAGCGCGTACATCGAGGAGAGCCCGAAGTGCGCGGGCAGCGCGGTGGCCAGCTCGGTGGGACCGCCCCGGCCGTCCTCGGCCCGCGCGGCGTGGAACAGGGCCTCCTCCGCAAGACCCGATCCACCGCCCCAGTCACCGGAGATCTTGCCGATCGCCGGGAACCGGGCGGTCCTGCCGTCCGGCAGCATGCCGACGCAGTTGATCCCCGCGCCGCACACCACCGCCACCCCCCGCGGCTCGTCGACGCCGGCCCGCAGTATCGCGAACGTGTCGTTGGCGACCCGCGTGCTGCGGCTCCACCCCCGGGCGTGCACCGCCAGTTCCAGTTGCTGCTCCTCCACCGGCAGGTCGGCGTTGGCCAGGCAGGCCGAGGTGTGCTCGGTCAGCGGGCGGTCGCCGGGGTCCAGGCCGGCGGCGGCCGCGGCGCCGGCGACGATCGCCGCCAGCGACGCGATCGCCGAGTCGATACCGACGACCGGCGGTTGGAAGCCGCCGCCGCGGGCGGTGCCGAGCACCGTCCCGTCGGCGGCCACGATCGCCACGTCGGTCTTGCTGTTGCCCGCGTCGATGGCGAGGACGCCACCCGGCACGAGCGGTTCGTTCAGGCCCACGCCAGGTGCTCCCGGTTGTGCGCGATGAGACTGTCGGTGAGCGCCTCGGCGTACTCGTACTGGCCGATGAGCGGGTGCGACAGCAGTGCCTTGAAGACCCGGTCCCGGCCGCCGTGCAGGGCGGCCTGCAGCGCGAGGTCCTCGTAGGCGGTGACGTTGGCGATCAGGCCCGCGTACAGCGGGTCCAGCGGGGCGACGGGCAGCGGGGAGGTCCCCTTGCCGTCCACCGTCGCCGGGACCTCGATCACCGCGTCGTCCGGGAGGAACGGCAGGGTCCCGTTGTTGTACGTGTTGACGACCTGGATGTCGCCGGTGTTCCGCAGCAGGGAGGAGGCCAGGGCCACCGCCGCCTCGGAGTAGAAGGCGCCGCCGCGCTTGGAGAGCAGCTCAGGCTTCTCGTCCAGCGTCGGGTCGCCGTACATCGTCAGCAGCTGCTTCTCCATCTCGGCGACCTCGGCCGCCCGTGACGGCTTGGTGCCCAGCTCGCGGACGACCTCGTCGTGCGCGTAGAAGTACCGCAGGTAGTACGAGGGGACGACGCCGAGCCGGTCCAGGATCACCCGCGGCAGCTTGAGGTCCGCGGCGATGGCGTCGCCGTGCTCCGCGAGCAGCTTCGGCAGCAGGTCCTCGCCGCCGGGGCCGCCCAGGCGCACCCCGCGCTCCCACGTGAGGTGGTTGAGGCCGACGTGGTCCAGGTGGACCTGGTCCGGGGCCACGTCGAGGAACGCGGCGAACTTGCGCTGGAAGCCGATCGCGACGTTGCACAGGCCGACGGCCTTGTGGCCGGCCTGCAGCAGGGCGCGGGTCACGATGCCGACCGGGTTGGTGAAGTCGATGATCCACGCGTCGGGCGCGGCCCTGCGGACCCGCTCGGCGATGTCGAGCACCACCGGGACGGTGCGCAGCGCCTTGGCGAGGCCGCCGGCCCCGGTGGTCTCCTGGCCGACGCAGCCGCACTCCAGCGGCCAGGTCTCGTCCTGGTTGCGCGCGGCCTGCCCGCCGATGCGCAGCTGCAGCAGCACCGCGTCGGCGCCGGCGACGCCGGCCTCCAGGTTCGCGGTGGTGGTGATCTTTCCGGGATGCCCCTGCTTGGCGAAGATCCGCCGCGCGAGCCCGCCGACGAGCTCGAGCCGGTCGGCCGCCGGATCGACGAGCACCAGCTCCTCGATCGGCAGCGTGTCCCGCAGCCGCGCGAACCCGTCGATGAGCTCGGGGGTGTACGTCGACCCTCCGCCGACAACTGCCAGTTTCATCCCTTGACTCCAGTCAGGGTCACGCCTTCGATGAAGGCCTTTTGGGCGAAGAAGAAGACCACGATCACGGGCGCCATCACCAGAATGGTGGCTGCCATCGTGAGGTTCCAGTTGGTGTGGTGGGCGCCCTTGAACGATTCGAGGCCGTAGCTGAGGGTCCAGGCGGCCGAGTTGGAGCTGGCGTAGATCTGCGGGCCGAAGTAGTCGTTCCAGCAGTAGAAGAACTGGAACAGCGCGACGGCGGCGATGGCCGGCTTGATCATCGGCACGATCACCGTGAGGAGCGTGCGGAGTTCGCCGCAGCCGTCGACCTTGGCGGCCTCCGTGTACTCCTTCGGGATCGTCAGCAGGAACTGGCGCAGCAGGAAGATGGTGAACGCGTCGCCGAACGCCATCGGGATGATGAGCGGGTACAGGGTCCCGTCCATGCCCATCTGCCGGGTCCAGAAGAGGTACATCGGGATGATGATGACCTGCGGCGGCAGCATCATCGTCGAGATGACCAGCACCATCATCAGGTTGCGGCCGCGGAAGCGGAACTTCGCGAGCGCGTAGGCGACGGGCAGGCTGGAGACGACGGTCAGCACCGTGCCGGAGACCGCGTACACCAGGGTGTTGCGCCACCAGGTCAGGAAGCCCGGGGTGTCCCAGACCTGACGGAAGTTGCTCCACTGCCAGTCGTGCGGCCACAGGTCGCGGCTGAGCGCCTGGTTGTCGCTCATCACGGCGGTCAGGAAGACGAAGACGAACGGCAGGACGAAGAAGAGCGCCGCGGCGATGCCGAGCGAGTGCACGGCGATCCAGTGCAGGACGTCCTTGCGCCGGGCGGTCTTCCGGGCCGCCGCCGCCGAGGGGTGCGGGGCCCGGTGCTGGGCCGGCGGGGCGAGAGTCGCTTGGGTCATGTGGATCAGTCCTCCGCCGACAGGAAGCCGTTGCGGCGTCGCATGAGCAGCGCCGTGAACGCCATCGCCAGGACGAAGAGCACCAGTGCGATCACGCAGGCGGAGCCGTAGTCGAAGCGCTGGAAGCCCAGGTTGTACACGAGCTGGGGCAGGGTCAGGGTCGACTTGTCCGGGTAACCGGGTTCGAGCTGCTGGCCCGAGTTGCCGATGATGCCGGAGGCGATCTTCCCCGCGACCAGGGGCTGCGTGTAGTACTGCATGGTCTGGATCACGCCGGTGACCACCGCGAACATGATGATCGGCGAGATGTTGGGCAGCGTCACGAAACGGAACCGCGCCCACGCGCCGGCCCCGTCCAGCTCGGCGGCCTCGTACTGGTCCTTGGGCACGTCCAGCAGTGCGGCCATGAAGATGACCATGAGGTCACCGATGCCCCACACCGCCAGGATGGTCAGCGCGGGCTTGGACCACGCCGGGTCGGTGAACCAGCCGGTGGTCGGTATGCCGACCGATTCCAGGATGTGGTTGACCGGACCGGTGCCGGGGTTGAGCAGGAAGACGAACGCCATGGTCGCGGCGACCGGCGGGGCGAGGTACGGCAGGTAGAACGCCGTCCGGAAGAAGCCCGCGCCGGTCTTGATCTTGGTGATCAGCAGACCGATGCCGAGTCCGAAGACCACCCGCAGCGTCACCATGACCACGACCAGCCACAGGGTGTTGCGCAGCGACGGCCAGAACAGCGGGTAGTCGTTGAAGACGTACGACCAGTTCTTGAAGCCGGCGAACGTCGGCGCGTTGAACCCGTCGTAGTTCATGAAGGAGAAGAAGACGGTCGACAGCAGCGGGTAGACGAAGAAGACGCTGAAGCCGATGATCCACGGCGAGATGAAGCCGAGGGTCCGGAGAGCTGATTTCCTGCGCTTCGCCTTGAGCAGGGGGTGGATGGCGGTCATCACTTGGCCTGCGCGATGTCCTTGTCGACCTGGACGTCGACACCCCGCAGACCGGCCTGGACGTCCGTCTTCTTGCCGGACTCGAAGGCGTAGCCGAAGTCCTGCAGCGTCACCTGGTAGGCGCCGCCGTTGACGCTCGCCGGGGTGGTGTTGCTGTACTGGTTCTGGGCGATGTCCAGGAAGACCTTCGGGACGCCGTTCAGCTCGGGCGACTTCTGCGCCTCGAACGTGGACGGCACGTTGTGGATCGCGTTGGCGAAGGAGACGACGGCCTTGGTGTCGGTGGTCATGAACTTGACCAGCTCCCAGGAGGCGTTCTTCTTGGTGCTGGTGTTGGAGACGCCGACGATGGTGCCGGAGAGGTAGCCGCGGCCGTAGGTGTCCTTCTGGTCGTCCGGGACCGGGAACGGCGCGACGGCGAGGTCGGCGGCGGCGCCCGAGTCCTTGGCCATGCCCAGGCGCCATTCACCGTCGATGCCCATGGCGACCTGGCCGGTGTGCAGCGGGTTCTTGGCGCCGAACTCGTCACCGAAGGTGTTGCGGTACTTCTCCAGCTTGTCGAAGCCGCCCAGCGACGTCACCAGGTCGCGCTGCCAGGTGAACATCTCCGCGAAGCCCTTGTCCTTGGACAGCTGGGCCTTGCCGCTGGCGTCGAAGTACTTGGCGCCCCACTGGGCGGCGAGGTGGCCGGGGGTGGACTCGTAGCCGTGGAAGTTGGGCATGAAGCCCAGCTGGGAGTACGAGGATCCGGTGGACTTCGTCAGCTTGATGGCGTCGGCCTTGAACTCCGACATGGTCTTCGGCGGACCGGCGATTCCGGCGTCCTTGAAGGCCTTCTGGTTGTAGTAGAGGCCGAAGGCGTCGCCGAGCAGCGGCAGGGTGCAGCGCTTGCCCTGGAACTGGGTGTACTCCAGCATCGGCTTCGGGAAGACCTTGACCGGGTCGATGTTGTCCTTCTTCAGGAACGGCGCCAGGTCGGCGAACGCGTTCGAGGAGCAGAACTTGCCGACGTTGTCGGTGGTGAAGGACGACACGACGTCGGGGGCGGTCGCGCCGCCGGCCCGCAGCGCCTGGTTGATCTTGTCGTCGGTGATGTTGGCCTGCACCTTGACGTGGATGTTCGGGTGCGCCTTCTCGAAGCGGGCGACGTTGTCGTTGATCGCCTTGAGCTCGTTGGGCGCGGTCCACCCGTGCCAGAAGGTGATGGTGACGTCCTTGGTGGCGTCATCGTTCGCCTGGGTGGTGCTCTGGCCGGTACAGGCGCCGGCCAGCAGGGTGATCGCGGCCGTGGCCGCGACGGCGGCGGCCACCTTCTTGGTACGGGACACTGCGCTTCCTCCGGGGGATGAGAGGGGTCGGTGAGGCGGGAGAAGGGTGTGCGGAGCCAACGGGCCGGCCATCGGGGCCGGTCCGGAGCGGGTGACGCTGTGGTGTGTGGTGCGTCGTGTGGTCGGCGGGGGAGCGGGGGTCAGCGCGAGGTGTCGAACACCTCGTCGCGTGTGGTGGCGAGGGCGCTCTGCAGCGCCCCGCACAGGACGGGGTGTTCCTGCACCGCGCCGATCACCAGGCGGGGCCGCGGAACGGCGAGTTCCGCCAGCTCGGCCTGGATGAGGGCGCGCAGCGGCTCCCCGCCGGCGACGATGACGCTGCCGGTGAGGACGATCAGTTCGGGGTCGAGGACGGCGACCATCGAGGCCAGGCCGATCGCCAGGCCGGTGGCGATCCGCGCCAGCAGCTCGGCGTGGGCCGCGGCGGTGCCGTCGCCCGCCGCCGGTTCCGCGGCCTCTTCCGCCGCCGCTGCCTCCGCCGCCTCGACGGATCCGGACGCCACGGCGAGCAGCGCGGCGGCCTGGTCCTGGAGGGGGCGGCCGCCGGGGATCGCCAGGCCGAGTTCGCGGGCGACGCGCAGCACGGCGTTGCAGCCGGCCAGTTCCTGGAAGCCGCCGTTGTTGGCCTTGGCCACGTGCCGGACCAGGGGCGTGCCGGGCACCGGCAGGAAGCCGACCTCGCCCGCGCCGCCGGTCCAGCCCCGGTGCAGCCGGCCGCCGATGACGATGGCGGCGCCGATGCCCTCCTCGTTCCACAGCAGGACGAAGTCCTCGTGGTCGCGGGCGGCGCCGACGCGCTGCTCGGCCACGGCGGCGAGGTTCACGTCGTTGTCGTACTCCAGCGGCACGGCGAGGGCGGCGGCCAGCTCGTCGAGCACGGTGGTGGAGTGCCAGCCGGGGAGGTGGCTGGCGTAGCGCAGCCGGCCGGTGCCGGGGTCGAAGGCGCCGGGGGTGCCGATGACCACCCGGTGCAGGTCGGAGCGGTTCAGCCCGGCCGCCTTGGCGGCCTCGTCCACCGCCTGGACGACCTGCTCGACGGTGCCCTGCGCGCGGCGCCCGGGCGTCGGCAGCTCGAACTCGCCGACGGTGCGGCCGGTGATGTCCGCGACGGCGGCCCTGATCCTTATCGGCGTGACGTCCAGGCCGGCGACGTACGCCGCGGCCGGGTTCACCGAGTACAGCTGGGCGTTGGGTCCGGGCCGGCCCGCCGTGGTGCCGGTGGCGAGGACCAGTCCGGCCGCTTCGAGGCGCGCCAGGAGCTGGGAGGCGGTGGGCTTGGAGAGGCCGGTGAGCTTGCCGATCCGGGTGCGGGAGAGCGGCCCGTGCTCCAGAAGGAGGTCGAGCGCCGCTCGGTCGTTCATGGCGCGCAGTACGCGCGGGGTTCCAGGGGTGCCAGCCATGCGCGCCATCCTCCCTCAGTTCACTGTTAGGAAACTTTCCTATTGGTGAAACGAAAGGTAGGCCCGCTGTCGGCGGAGCGTCAAGGGGGGCCGCGTACAGCTCGGCCAAAGCGTTACCTCCATGAAAGCGGCCCCCGGCGCAGTGCGCCAGGGGCCGGAGGTCGTGTCTGTCAAGACCGCCGAAAGGGGGATGCCCTTGGGGCGCTTGGCTACTTGGGGGTTTCGGCGCCCTGCGGAGGCACCGGGCGGGCGGCCATCGCCTGCGGCGAATCGGGGTTCGCCATGGCTGAAGGAGCCGCCACCGCGACCATCGGATCGGCCGGCACTCCCGTGTCGTCCACGGCCGCGGTCGGCGTGCCGCCGACGATCGTGATGCCCGCCTCGTCGAAGGCCCGCTTGATCCGCCAGCGCAGCTCCCGCGCGACCGCCGCGGCCTTGCCCGGCATCGTCTTGGCCTGCGCCTGGATCACCACCGAGTCCGCGGTCACCGACTCCAGGCCCAGCACCTGCACCGGCTCCCACAGGGCCTCGTCCCACGGGGCGGTCTTCGCCATGTCCTCGGCGGCGGCCTCGATCACCGCGCGCGCCCGGTCCAGGTCCTGCGCGTAGCCGACCTGCACGTCGACCACGGCCGTCGCCCAGCCCTGGCTCAGGTTGCCGATCCGCTTGACCTCGCCGTTGCGGACGTACCAGATCTCACCGTTGTCGCCGCGCAGCTTCGTCACCCGCAGCCCGACCTCGATCACCGTGCCGCTGGCCACGCCGGCGTCGATGACGTCACCCACGCCGTACTGGTCCTCCAGGATCATGAAGACGCCGGACAGGAAGTCCGTCACCAGGTTCCTGGCGCCGAAACCGATCGCGACACCGGCGACCCCGGCGCTCGCCAGCAGCGGCGCCAGGTTGATCTGCAGCACCGACAGCACGGTCAGCGCCGCGGTGCCGAGGATGGTGAACGACGCGATGCTGCGGAGCACGGACCCGATCGCCTCGCTGCGCTGCTTGCGCCGCTCCGCGTTGACGACCAGCAGCCCGCCCAGCGTGGTGCCCTGCGCGACCGCCACGCCCCGGTTCATCCGGTCGATCAGCTTGCTGATCGTCCGCCGGACGATGGCGCGCAGCACCAGCGCGATGGTGATGATCAGCAGGATGCGCAGGCCCGCGCCGAGCCAGTCCGCCCAGTTGGCCTCAACCCAGCCCGCGGCCTCGGTGGCGGATTTCTGGGCGTCGTCGAAGCTGGTGGCGGGAGCACTCGGGGACGGTGCGGGGGTGGACACGGTGGAAAACCTCCGTTGTGGGACAGACCCTCCACACTAACGGGCTAACGGATATGCCTCGTTGCGCTGTTCGAGGGCCAACAGCCCGAAAGGTGGGGAAGTAAAGGAGTGTGGTCGAAAACACCCTGAGTCCGTTACCTGGTCATGGTGGCGCAGCCACCCGGCTTCCGGAGAGACTGAGGGCAGATCGTCCCGGCGCGAGCCACGCGCCGCCGGCGTATAAGGAGGCACCCGTGCCGCATGTCCTGGTCCTCAACGCGTCGTACGAGCCGCTCGGTGTCGTACCGCTCCGCCGTGCGCTTGTCCTCGTACTGAACAAGAAGGCCGTGTGCCTCGAGGAAACCGGCGCCTATCTGCACAGCGAGTCCTGCGCTCTTCCGGCGCCCAGTGTCGTCAAACTCACCAAGTTCGTGCGAGTCCCCTTTCGAGGCACCGTCCCGCTGACCCGCAGGGCACTCTTCGCCCGCGACGGCGGCAGGTGCGCGTACTGCGGAGCCGCCGCAACCAGCGTCGACCACGTCATCCCGCGCAGCCGCGGCGGTCAGCACGCCTGGGAGAACGTCGTCGCCGCGTGCAGGCGCTGCAACCACGTCAAAGCGGACCGGCACGTCGCTGAGCTGGGATGGCGGCTGCGCCATACGCCCGCCCCACCGGCGGGTCTGGCCTGGCGGATCATCGGGACAGGGCACAGAGACCCGCGCTGGCTTCCGTACCTGCAACCATTCGGCGCGGACGACGCACTGGCCCGGATCGACGGCATCTCTGCCTGACATCCGGGCTTTCGTGTCTGCGGAGCCGGTACGCGTGCCGGCCGGGCTGCGGCCCGGCCGGCACCTCGCTGCGCCCCCGTACGGCGGTAGGACTCCGCGTCACGGCAGGACCGCGTACGCCTCCACCCCGAACAGGCTGTAGCTGTACTTCGTCGCCCGCTCCACCCCGTGGATCCGCAGGAACCTGACGTCCTGGGGCGGGGTGGCCACGGGCGGAACGGCCGTGGGCGGGGCGGTGGCCGGGGTGGTGCCCGCGTCGTCCAGCCGGACGGACTCGGTGCCGCCCTTGCCGTCCCGCACGGTCGCCGCGGTCCGCCACGTGACCCCGTCGGCCGATGTCTGCACCTCGTAGCGGGCGGCGTACGCGTCCTGCCAGTGCAGCACCACGCGGCCGACCCGGGCCGGCGCGGCCAGCTCCACCTGCACCCAGGCGTCGTCCCGCACCGGCGACGACCAGCGGGTGCCCGGGTCGCCGTCCGCGATCGCCGAGGCCGGGAAGTCCGGGGTCTCGTCCCCGGAGGACGTCGCCCGCGCGCCCCTGACCAGGTCCGGGCCGCCGGTCCGCGGCCGGGCCCGTACGGTGATCCACTGTTCGGCCGAACGGCCGTCGACGGTGAAGCGCACCGGGACGGAGTACGTGCCCGGCGCCGAGCCGGGCGGCACCGACACGCGCAGCGGCACGACCGGGGTCGCGCCGCGCCGCACCACGACGGCGCCGGGCGCCTCGACGCGCACGCCGCCCTTCACCATCGCCGCCTCCACCGTGCCGCGCGCGTCCTGCGGCCGTCCCGAGCGCAGCTCCGCGTGGACGGTGACCGGGTCGCCGCCGATCTCCGCGTCGACCTCGGTCTCGTCCAGCGTGATCCGCGGCGGCTCGTCGAACCACGGCACGATCTCGTGGACGGGCGCGGAGCTCGTGCCGGTGCCTGTACCCGTGTCCGCGCCCGTTCCGCTGCTCGCGGGCGCCGGGACGAGACGGACGGCGTCAGCCGTCACCCCGTGGGTCGCCAGCTCCGTCCACCCGTCCGCCAGGGTGCCCACCTTCTGCCAGCCCTTGCCCGGCACACGCACCTCCACCGAGGCCGGGGCGCTCGCCGTCGGGGCCGTGCCGTCCGGCTCCGTCAGCACGGTCACCGCCTCCAGCGGGCGGGCGGCGCCGAACTCGACGGTCAGCGGCCCGACGGGCCGGTACGAGGTCGTCACGTCGTCGTCCGTGACGGCAGCTGCCGCCGGGTCACCGCCCACCACCTGCGCCTCCGGCACGTCGGCCGGTACGTCGAAGGAGCGCACCGCGACCGAGCTGGGCTGCGTGCCCGTCGCCCGCAGCCGGACGAAGCGGGCGCGGGTGCCCGCCGGGAGCCGCGCGTCGATCGTCCGGAGGTCGTGGAAGGTGCCGGCCGGCTGCCAGCCGGCGTCGTCGCCCGCGGAGTACTCCAGCACCGCGTCGTGCAGGTAGTCCTCGGCGTCGGCGGCGCTGCCCATCGCGATCCGCACCGCTCCCACCGGCCGGACCTGGCCGAGGTCCACCCCGAAGGCGTCGCCCTGCTGCGGCGGCAGGTCGCTCGACCACGCCGTGCCGTCCTCGCCGTCGAGCATCAGGGACGGATCGGTGGCCCGCGCCGAACCCTGGGTGACGGTGGCGGTCCGCCGGTCGGCGGGCACACCCGTCCACGCGTCCGCCGCCGTCGTCGCCTTCGCGAGGAACTCGTCCAGAACGGCGCCGCCGCCCACCTTCGCCGTACCCGCGCCGAGCCCGGCACGGGCGCGCTGCACCGCCAGCCGGGCCTGTCCGCCGGCCGTCCCGTCACCGCGGGCCTGCGCCAGCAGCATGTCCACCGCCCGCTCGCCCGCCGTGCCGTACAGCGCCAGCCGGTCCAGCCACGGCCGCACCTCGTCGCCGAACGCGCCGTCGGCGAGCCCCGCGAGCCGGCCAGGCGCCCACCGCATCGTGGTGAACGCGGCCCGCAGCCCGCGGGCTGCGTCCGGCAGGCCCTTGCGGTCGGCCGACTCGTACGCCGCCCAGAACGCCGCCAGCAGCGGCCGCAGGTACGCCGACTCCGTCCCGCCGAGCGCCGAGGACGCGTCCTGGCCCGCGAAGGCGTGCAGCGCCTCCCGGGCGGCCGGGTCCGGTCCCGCGAGGTCGTCCACCGCCGCCCGCCAGGACGCCCGCACGTCGTACCCGCGCGGGTTCCAGGCGTAGTCCGCCGTGGTGAACAGCGCGATCCGCGACGCCGCCGGCTGCTGCATCGCCGCCGCCACGACCCCGGCCGACACGCCCGCCACGGCCGGCTCCCGGCCGGTGTACGGGCCGAGGAAGAGCCGGGTGGGCGCGTAGTCGTTGACCGGGTAGTTGTCGACGGTCAGCAGCGGGTGGCGGAACGCGGCCGTCGTGGCGGCCAGCTGGGCGCCGGTGATCCGCTCGGGGACGACCCCGATGCCCGTCCACGCCACGGTGATGCCGGGGCGCAGGGCGCCCGCCAGGGCGGTGCGGTACGCGGTGGGGCCGTCCTGGTAGTACTCGGTCGGCATGAGGGACAGGTCGGTGGAGCCCTGGCGCTGCCGCAGGTGGTCCGCGAGCGCGTTGGCCACCCGCGCCTGCGCGCGGGCCGCCGCCTCCGGGCCCCGGCCGAACTCCCGCGCGTCCGCGCCGCAGTGCCACTCCGTGTAGCTGACGTCCTGGAACTGCAGCTGGACCGCGCGGAAGCCCAGCGCCCACATCGCGTCGACCTTGCGGGTCAGCGCCGCGAGATCGGCCGCCGACGAGAAGCAGAACCCCTGGCCGGGGGCGACGGCCCAGGCGAGCGTCACGTGGTTCGCCGCCGCCCGCTCGGCGAGCGCCCGGAACTCCGCCCGCTGCGCGGCCGGGTACGGCTCGCGCCACCGGGCGGCCTGCCGGTACGGGTCGTCGCCCGGCGCGTACAGCAGCCGGTTCTGCTTGGTGCGGCCCATGAAGTCCAGCTGCGACAGGCGCTGGTCCCGGGTCCAGGGGACGCCGTAGAAGCTCTCGGCGGTGCCGCGGATCCTGGCGGTCGGCCAGTCCCGGATCAGCACCGGGGTGAACCGCCCGCCGTCCAGCAGTTGCCGCAGGGTCTGCGCCGCATGGAACAGACCGTCGTCGCCGACCCCGGCGAGCGCGACGGTGTCACGGTCGATGCCGAGCCGGTACCCGCCGGCCGGCAGGTCCGCCCGCGGCTGCTCCTTGAGCCGGCTCAGCTGCGCCTCGGCGGCCGGGCCGTCGGCGTACACGGTCAGCCCGGCCCCTCCGCCCCCGCCGCTCGGGCTCTCGCGGATGGTGCGCGCGCCGGCCCGGCGCAGCAGGTCGCGGATGACGGCGAGCGCGTGCGGGTCGGCCGCCGGATCGGCGACCAGGGTGACGACGCCGGTCACGCGGGCGGCCTCGCCGCCGGTGGCGCGCAGCGACTGCGGGCGCGGCCAGACGGCGGGCGCCGCCCGCGCCTGCCGCTGCTGCTCCTGCTGCTGGGAGGGCGGTACGGGCGCGGCCCCGGCCACCGCCCCGCTGCCCGCGACACCGACCCCGACGCCGCCGATGACGGCGGCGAGGAGGGCCACGGCTGATCTGCTGCGCAGGGGTCGCACGGTTCCTCCTCGCGGCACGCGGAACTGAGCGCCGAGCCCATCACCCCGCCGCCGGTCGTGTCAACGCGCGGGCCGTCGGGATGGGCGTCCGCCTTCCCCCGGTCCCGGCCGTACGCGAACTAACCTGCCCGGATGGGCGAACCTCATGAACTGACGATGCTGGAGCAGGCCGCCGCGGTGCGCAGCGGGGCGCTGTCGCCGACCGAGCTGGCGCGCCACTACCTCGCGCGGATCGAGCGGCTCAACGACGCCGTCGGGGCCTACGTCACCGTGACGCCCGAGCGGGCGCTGGACGACGCGGCGCGCGCCGAGCGGCGGTTGGCGGCGGGCGGGGAGCTGCCGCCGCTGCTGGGGGTGCCGGTGCCCGTGAAGGACCTGACGCCGGTGGCGGGGGTGCGGTGGACGGCGGGGTCCGCCGTGTTCACCGATCGCGTCGCCGCCTCGGAGCCGCACGTCGTGGACCTGCTGCGGGCGGCCGGGACCGTGCTGCTCGGGAAGACCAACGCGCCCGAGTTCGGGCTGCCCGCGTACACCGAGGGCCGGATCGCGCCTCCGGCGCGGAGCCCGTACGACCCGGCGCTGATGGCCGGCGGGTCGAGCGGCGGGGCGGCCGCGGCCGTGGCCGCGGGCCTGGCGCCCGCCGCGCACGGCAGCGACGGCGGCGGCTCCATCCGCATCCCCGCGAGCTGCTGCGGAGTGGTGGGGCTGAAGCCGAGCCGGGGGCGGGTGAGCTGGGCGCCGTTCGGGGATCTGACGGGGCTGGCGGTGACGGGGCCGATCGCGCGGACCGTGCGCGACACGGCGGCGCTGCTGGACGTGATGGCGGGGCCGGTGCCGGGGGACCCGATGCCGATGGCCGCGTTGGGGGCGGCGGGTACGTCGGGGGCGTCGTCGTTCCTGGAGTGGTGCGCGCGCGAGCCGCGCCGGCTGCGGATCGGGCGGTGGGCGCGGCCCGATGTCGACGTGCCGGTCGATCCGGTGGTGCTGGCGGCGTACGAGCGGACGTCCGCGCTGCTGGCGGGGCTGGGCCACGAGGTGGTGGACGTCGAGCAGCCGCTCGGGCCGGGGGACCACGGCTCGTTCGACCCGGTGTGGGAGGTGATGGCGCTGCTGGCGCCGGTGCCCGCCGGGCGGGAGGGGGAGTTGATGCCGCTGACCCGGTGGCTGCGGGAGCGCGGCAGGGCGGCGTCGGGGGAGCGGTTCGCCCTGGCGATGGCGGCGATGCAGGCGGTGGGGCGGAAGTTCGCGGCGGCGGTGGCGCCGTTCGACGCGGTGCTGACGCCGACGCTGGCCCGGCTGCCGCAACCGGTGGGGACGTTGCGCGACGACGCGGACCCGGCGGCCGACTTCGCGGCGCAGTACGCGTTCACGCCGTTCACGGGCGCGTGGAACATCGCGGGGCTGCCGGCCGTGTCGCTGCCGGTGGAGTGGACGGACGGCGGGCTGCCGATCGGGATGATGCTGGGCGCGCCGCACGGCGCGGAGGGCCCCCTGCTGGCGCTCGCGGCCCAGGTGGAGGCGGCGGCGCCGTGGCGGCAGCGGCGGCCGGTCGCCTGGTGACCTTCCCCGCCGCCGGTGGTCGGGGCGGCGGCGTCCGGTGACGGCGTCGGCGACGGCCCGGCGGAGCGGGGGCGTCTGACGGAGCGTCCGGCGGGGTAAGGCTCGGGTGATCCCCACCTCGGGTGATCCCCACCTAGCACTGTGATCTTGGAGGCCCGATGGACCGGGAGCGGCTGGCCGCGCTGCACGGCGTGGACACGACGTACCGCCCTGGGCCCGACCGGGAGGTCCGGGTGCCGGAGGAGACGGTGGTGGCCGTCCTGGCCGCGCTGGGTGTGGACGCCTCGACGCCGCAGGCGGTGCGGGACGCGCTGGCCGCGTACGAGCACCGCGACCGCCGGCGGCTGCTGGCGCCCTGCACCGTGGTGCGCCAGGGCCGCCCGCTGCCGCTGGGGGTCCCGGAGGGCACCCGGGTGCTCATCGAGACGGAGTCGGGCGAGGTCTTCGACGACGGGGGCTGGGAGCGCATCCCGCTCGGCCGGCACGTGGTGCGGGCGACCGCGCCGGACGGGCGGACGGCGCGCGCCGACCTCGTCGTCGCGCCCGAACGGCTGCCGGGCCCGCCCGGCCGCTCGTTCGGGTTCATGGCGCAGCTCTACTCGACGCTGTCGGAGCGCTCCTGGGGCATGGGCGATCTGGGTGATCTCGCGGAGCTCGCCGCGTGGTCGGGGCGGGCGCTGGGTGCCGGGTTCCTGCAGATCAACCCGCTGCACATCGCGGTGCCGGGGCGGCCCACCGACCCCTCGCCGTACCGCCCGTCGTCCCGGCGCTTCCCCGACCCGGTCTACCTGCGGGTCGAGGACGTGCCGGAGTACGCGTACCTGGCGCCCGACGACCGGGCGCGGGCCGCGGAGCTCGGCGGCAGGGCCGCCGCGCTGCGCGCGGGCGTGCTGCACAAGGACGCGCTGATCGACCGGGACGCCGTGTGGGAGCTGAAGCTGCAGGCGCTGCGGCTGGTGCGGAAGGTGCCGCTGCAGCCGGGGCGCAGGGCCGCGTACGCCGACTTCCTGGCCGAGCAGGGGCAGGCGCTCGACGACCACGCCACCTGGTGCGCGCTGGCGGAGGTGAACGGCCCGGACTGGCACGCCTGGCCCGCCGGGCTGCGCGACCCGCGCTCCCCGCAGGTCGCGCGGGCGCGCGGCGAACTGCTGGACCGCGTCGACTTCTACTGCTGGCTCACGTGGCTGACCGACGATCAGCTGGGCGCGGCCCAGTCGGCGGCCCGCGCCGCGGGGATGCCGATCGGGATCGTGCACGACCTGGCCGTCGGCGTGCACCCGTCCGGCTCCGACGCCTGGGCCATGCAGGACGCCCTGGCGCGCGGCATGTCGGTGGGCGCGCCGCCGGACGCCTTCAACTCGCGCGGCCAGGACTGGGGCCTGCCGCCCTGGCGGCCGGACGCGCTGGCGGCCACCGGGTACACCCCGTACCGCGACCTGCTGAGCCGGCTGCTGCGGCACGCGGGCGCGCTGCGGATCGACCACGTGATGGGGCTGTTCCGGCTGTGGTGGGTCCCGGAGGGCCGGCCGCCGACCGAGGGCGCCTACGTCCGGTACGACGCGGAGGCGATGCTCGGCGTGCTCGCGCTGGAGGCGCACCGGGCGGGCGCGGTGGTGATCGGCGAGGACCTGGGGACGGTGGAGCCCGGGGTACGGGAGGAGCTGTCGGACCGCGGCGTCCTCGGCACGTCGGTGCTGTGGTTCGAGCGCGACCACGACGGTGACGGGAAGCCGCTCGCCCCGGAGCAGTGGCGGCCGGCCTGCCTGGCCACCGTCACCACGCACGATCTGCCCAGCACGGCGGCCCGGCTGACGGGTGAGCACGTCGAGCTGCGGCACCGGCTGGAGCTGCTGACCCGGCCGTTGGCGGAGGAGCAGGCGGAGGACACGGCGGAGGTCGCGGAGTGGATCGCGCTGCTCGGCCGGCTCGGGCTGCTGCCCGAGGGGGCGGCGGACGAGGAGGCCGTCGTCAAGGCCGTCCACCGGTTCCTGGCGCGCACCCCCGCGGCGATGGTCGGCGTCTGGCTGCCCGACGCGGTCGGCGACCGCCGCCCGCAGAACCTGCCGGGCACCTGGGACCAGTACCCGAACTGGCGGCTGCCGGTGGCCGACGCGGCGGGCCGGCCGGTCACCCTGGAGCAGCTGGCCGGGTCGCCGCGGCTGTACGCCCTGCTGGACGAGGTGCGGGCCGCACTGGCGCCGGAGGACGCCCCCTCGTAGAGCATCACCGCAGGTCGCGGGGGTACAGGCGGGTGACGGGCGGGTGACGGCGCGGGCGGGGGCACCCGAAAGGACACCCCGGGCGTGCGGGCCCGCAGGCCGTTCACTACATTGAGGGCGTGGACAAGAAGCTCAACAAGAAGGCCGTGCGCGCCGGGGTCATCACCGCCGGGACGACGCTGATGCTGCTGATGTCGTCCCCCGCGTTCGCGGTCACCCGCGACGACGGCGACGACCCGGGTTCCGGCCTGAGCGTCGTGGAGACCCTCGGCCTGTTCGTGCTCGCGCCGATCGTGCTGTTCGCGATCATCGCCGGCGTGGTGATGGCGACCGACAAGACCCGTAAGCAGCAGCGAGAGAACATCTGACGCACGTCTGACCTGCTCGCCTGCCCGGCCCCCTGACGCAGTGCGCGGCAGGGGGCTCAGTGCTGTCCCGAGCGCTGTTCCTGGTGCTGTTCCTGGTGCTTTTCCTAGAGCTGCTCCGACGAGCTGAGCAGCTGGCGCAGCAGATCGGACAGCTGCGCCGCCTGCGCGTCGTCCATCGTGCCGAGAGCCGCCTTCTGTACGGCGAGCCCGGCGCCCACCGCCTCGTGCAGCAGCGTGAGGCCCTGTTCGGTGAGGGTGACCCGCAGGCCGCGCCGGTCGTGCGGGTCCGGGCTGCGCTCGACGAGGCCCCCGCGTTCCAGCTTGTCCAGCCGTCCCGTCATGCCGCCCGTGGTGAGCAGCAGCGCCGAGGAGAGCTCGCGCGGTGACAGGGTGTACGGCTCACCGGCCCGGCGCAGCGTCGCCAGCACGTCGAACTCGCCGCGGCTGATGCCGTAGCGCCCGTACTCCTTCTCCATCCGGTCGCCGACCGCCTTCGCGATGCGGTAGATGCGGCCGAAGATCGCCATCGGCACGGTGTCGAGCTCGGGGCGGACGGCGTTCCACTGCGCGGTGATCCGGTCCAGCGGATCCGGGGCGTCCGGCGGGGAGGGGGGCGTGGTCATACGGAGAAGTATCGGACCGGATTGGATCGCTTGCAAGAAAGTAGCTTGACGGTAAGTCGCTTAGCGCTAAGCTAATCACCATCGAGCTACTTCGGCGGCGATCTCCCAGGAGCCAGTCATGTCGAGCACCCCACGGATACCCGGCGAGCGGTCCATGCTCGCCGCGATGACCGTCAACGCGGTCGGCTCCGGGATGTACCTCCCCTTCACCCTGATCTTCTTCCACCACGTCACGGGCCTGTCCTTCGCCGCGGTCGGCGCGGTGCTCACGGTGGCCGGGCTGGTCGGGCTCACCACGCTGCCGCTGGCCGGGACCGCCGTCGACCGCTGGGGTGCGCACCGCGTGCAGCTGGCGCTGTACGCGGTGCGGGGGGCGGGCTTCGCGCTCTACCCGTTCGCGCAGTCGGTGCCCGCCTTCGCCGTCGTCGCCCTGGTCACGATCATCGGGGACGGCGCCTTCCCCGCCGTCCAGCAGTCCTTCCTCGGCGAGATCGCCCGCGGCGCCGACCGCGACCGGCTGCAGGCCGCGTCCCGCGCGCTCAGCAACGGCGGCATGGGCGCGGGCGCGCTGCTCGCCTCGCTGGTCGTCGGCTTCGGCGGGGACACCGGCTTCACGGCGGCGGCGTGGCTCAACGCGGCCAGCTTCGTCCTCTCCGGACTGCTGATGTGGCGGGTCCGCCCGGTCCGCCCGGTCCGCCCGGTCCCGGCGGTCCGGGACGCGGCCGCCGCCGCCCGCCAGAAGGCCGGCTACCGGCTGGTGCTCCGCGACCGCCCGTTCCTCGGCCTGACCGCCGCCAACTTCCTCATCGCCCTCGGCTACACCGCGCTCCCCGTCCTGTACCCGCTCTACATCGCCACCTGGCTGCACGGCCCCGAGTCCCTGACCGGCGCCGCCTTCACCGTCAACACGGTGCTGTGCGCGGTGGGCGGCGTCCTGGTCGCCTCCTTCGTCCGCCGCCGAGGCGCCCGCCGCAACCGGTCCGCGGCGCTCGGCGCGGTGCTCTTCGCGGCGGCCTTCGCCGGACAGATCGTGCTCGGCACGGTGCGGCCGCAGGCCGGCTGGGCGATCGGCGCCGGGCTCGCCGTGATCATCACGGTGCACACCGTCGGCGAGATGGTGCACAACCCGTCGGCCGGAGCCCTGGCCATCGCCGCCGCCCCGGACGCGCTGCGCGGCCGGTACATGGCCGCCTACCAGTTCTCCTGGCAACTGGTCCGCGCCCTCGCCCCGTCGCTCTTCACCGGCCTGATGGCCGTCGACGGCCGCCTCCCGTGGCTGCTCCTCATCGGCACCACGCTCGGCGCCGCACTCCTCCTGATCCGCCTGGAGCCGCACCTGTCGGCGGAGGCGGTCCACCCGGAGCCTGCGCGGCGGGTGGCGGGGTCGCGGAAGGAGGGCCTGGTGCGGGCGGCGTGAGGGGGCGTCCCACCGACCAGCCCACCGCGCCACCGACCCCCTGCTCGCCGATCCGTGCTCGCCGTCCCGTGAGGAGCCCGCAATGTCCCGTGCCTCCGCCACCGTCCTCTCCACCACCGCACTGACCGCCCTCGCCCCGCTCGCCTGGGGCTCCACCTACGCGGTCACCACCCAGCTCCTGCCGCCGGACCGCCCGCTCTTCGCCGGCCTGATGCGGGCGCTGCCCGCGGGCCTCGTCCTGCTCGCCGCCACGCGGGCGCTGCCGCGCGGGGACTGGTGGTGGAAGTCGGCGGTGCTCGGCACCCTGAACATCGGCGCGTTCTTCCCGCTGCTGTTCCTTGCCGCCTACCGGCTGCCCGGCGGCGTCGCCTCCGTCGTCGGCTCGGTGGGCCCGCTCTTCGTGGCCGGCCTCGCGGCGGCCCTGCTCAGCGAGCGCCCCAGCGCCCGCACGCTCACGGCGGCCGTCCTCGGCGTGATCGGCGTCAGCCTCGTCGTCCTGCGCTCCGGCGCCGGATTCGACGCCCTCGGCCTGCTGGCCGGCGTCGCCGGCTCGGCGAGCATGTCGGCCGGGACCGTCCTAACCAAGCGCTGGGGCCGCCCGCAGGGCGTCGGCCCGCTCGCCTTCACCGGCTGGCAACTCACCGCGGGCGGACTGCTGATCGCCCCGGTCGCCCTCCTCGCCGAAGGCCTTCCGCCGGCCCTCGACGCCCGTGCGATCACCGGCTACGCGTACCTGGCGGTCGCCAACACCGCGGCCGCGTACTGGCTCTGGTTCCGCGGCATCAGCCGCCTCCCCGCCACTTCGGTCTCCCTCCTGGGCTTCCTCAGCCCGATCGCGGCCGCGGCCATCGGCTGGACCCTCCTGGGCCAGGCCCTGACGCCGGTCCAACTGATCGGGATGGGCGTCGCGTTCGCGGGAACCCTGCTGGGCCAGCGGGGCTACCGGCGGCGGAAGGCGTCGGTACCGGTGCCACTTCCCGTGGAAGCGACGATGTCGCACCACACCAGCTTCCCGGCGACGCCGAGGATCTCCTCGCCGACCAGGTAGTACCCCCAGTCCTCCGCCAGCTCCCGCACCAGCAGCAACCCCCGCCCGCCCTCCGACTCGGCCGGGTCCACGGCGCTCGGCGCCGGGGGCTCGGCCGAGTTGTCGACCACCCCGAGCCGCAGGGTCTCCTCCCGCCAGTGGACCCGAAGGGTCACGACCCCGTCGGAGTACTCCAACGCGTTCCCGACCAGCTCGGACACCAGCAGCTCCGAGACCTCGACCAGCCCGTCGAGGTGATGGGCGCGCAACACAGCGCGCAAGGTCCCGCGCGCGACCCGCGCGCTGCGGAGATCGTTCGGTAACTGGAGGGAGTAACTCCAGCCGGTGTCGGTCTCAGGGGCGAGTGCGGTGACCATACGGGGCTCCCACGGTGTCGGGTACGACGGGGGCAGGGGCGAGTCGCCAACTCCGTTGGACCGTCGACTCGTTACCGACGGTAGGGCCCAACTTCGTTACGTCGCAAGTCTGGTACCCGTATTTCGCCCCCATGGGTGGTCGCGTGGCAGAGTTACGCTGCACTCCGCACTTGATCGGACCGGAAGGGGCAGCAATGCCACCGAGGAGCTTCCCGACCGCCCGTCAGCAGCGTCTGGGCGCGGAGCTCCGCAAGCTCCGCGAGCGCGCCGGCATGACGGGCCGCGAGGCGGGTTCCACCCTCGGCGGAAACCAGATCCAGATCAGCCACATCGAGTCCGGCCGCTACGGCGTCAGCGGAACGCGAGTCCGCCAACTCGCCGCGCACTACTCAGCCACGGACCCGGCGCTGGTCGAAGCGCTGGTGGCGATGGCGGAGGAGCGCGGAAAGGGCTGGTGGGAGAAGTACCGGGGTGGGCTGACGCCCGGATTTCTCGACCTGGCGGAGCTGGAGCAGAACGCCACGCGCATGCGAAGCGTTCAAATGCTGCACATGCCAGGTCTCCTGCAAACCGAGGACTATGCGCGGGCGGTCTTCGCGGGTGGTGTGACCTCGCGGCCCGAGTCGGAGATCGATATCCGGGTCGAGTTCCGTATGAGACGTGGCGAGGTTCTGGACGCGCCGTCACCACCGGAGTTCGAGCTCATCATCCACGAGGCGGCGCTCCGCATCCGCTGGGGTAGTCGCAAGGTGATGCAGTCGCAGCTCGCCTACCTCGCAGACGGATCGGAGCGGTCCAACGTGACCATCCGTGTAGTGCCTTTCGCCACCGACGGGCTCAGCAGTTCCGCACAGTCGATGTCGTATTTCTGCGGCCCCATCCCGGCTCTGGACACCGTGCAGGTGGATGCGGTGATCGGAAGCGGCCTCCTGGACGCCGAGGCGCAGCTGGCCAAATACCGGGCGCTGCTGACCGTGATGGAACGCGCTTCACTGGAACCGGGTCCGTCGCGGGAGTTCATTCGGGCCATGGCACATGACATGTGAGAGGAACTTTCCATGACCGCCCTGCCCATATGGCAGAAATCGTCCTTCTCGGGACCCGACGACGACAACAACTGCGTAGAGCTCGCGCCCGTCCCGGGCGCGGTCCTCCTCCGGGAGAGCGACGCCCCGGGCGTCGTCCTCACCACCACCCCGGCAGCCGTCGGCGCGTTTCTCGCCTCCCTCAAGGCAGGGGCCTTCGACGACCTTCTGCGCGCCTGAGGGGCCGGGATGAGCGACCAGATCATCTGGCGGAAGTCGTCCTTCTCCGGCGCTGACGAAGGCAACAGTTGCGTAGAGCTCGCGCCCGTCCCGGGCGCGGTCCTCCTCCGGGAGAGCGACGCCCCCGGCGTCGTCCTCACCATGACCCCCGCCGCGCTCCGCGCGTTCCTGCGGGCTGTACGTGCCGGGTCGTTCGACACCCAGGGGTGATCCCCTGGCTGAGGTCAGAGCAGCACGGAGTGCTCTTCTGCGGCGCTGCGCGCCTTGACCGGGCGGAGGGGGAGGGCCCCGGCGCTGCGCGCCTGGCAGCGAGGCGGTCCGCTGCGCTCCCCTTGGCGGGGCCGGGGCGGGTCGAAGCCGGTGGTGCGCTGCGGGCGGTGGGTTGCGGTGGAGCGGGGCGGTCCGCTGCGCTCCCCTGGTCGCCGGGAGCGCCGCTGGGCGGTGTTCTGAGCGTCCTTAGTGATCCACATCGGCCGGAACATCGTCACACGGGTCGCAGAGGACATCCCTCGTTACAGCGGCCCCGTTTCTCGGCGAGGAGAGTGCACAGAAGCTTCGCCCGGCGCCGAGCCAGGCTCCCCCGGCACACCGCGCCGGGCTCCCCTCCGCCCCCCCCGGTCCAGGTGCGCACCGCCGCCGACGGACACTCCGTGCTGCTCCGGCCTCGGCCACCCCTCCCCGCCGGTCGCCGCACGCGCTGCGCCCGGGTCGCCGGAATGCTCGGCGGCACCGCGCCGCTGGTGGACCAGAGGACCACTCTTGGGTGGTCCATTTTTGGATAGCCCAAAAATGGTCCATCCAAAAATGGTCCTCTTGTGCCTCATGGCGGGTAGGCGGGAGGCCCCGGACCGTGGGTTCGGTTCGGGGCCTCCCGGTTGTGGTGGTGCTGGTTACGCGCCTGCTGCCGCGTCCGCTGCCTGGGCCTTCAGGGCTCGTTCCACTCCCGCGCGCGACTCGGTGACGAGGCGGCGCAGGGCCGGGGGCGGGGTGGCTGCGGTGAGCCAGGCGTCGGTGGCGTCCAGGGTCTGCTGGGAGACCTGGAGGGACGGGTAGAGGCCGACCACGATCTGCTGGGCGATCTCGTGGCTGCGCGAGTCCCAGACGCCCTTGACCGCGCTGAAGTACCGCTCGGTGTAGGGCGCGAGCAGCTCGCGCTGGTCGGTCTGGACGAAGCCGCCGATCGCGGACTCCTGCACGCTGTTCGCGAGCTTGTCGTCCTCGACGACCGCGGCCCAGACCGCGGCCTTCGCCTCGGCGGTCGGGCGGGCGGCGCGGGCGCCGGCCGCGTGCTCCTCGCCGGCCGAGGTCGGGTCGAGGGCGAGCTCGGCCGCGATGGCCGCCTCGTCCGCCCGGCCGGTCGCCGCGAGGCGGTGCAGCAGGGACCAGCGCAGCTCCGTGTCGACGGCCAGGCCGTCGATGACCTGCGTGCCGTCCAGCAGCCCGGCGAGCAGGTCGAGCTGCTCGGGGGTGCGGGCGGTGGCCGAGAAGGCGCGCGCCCAGGCGAGCTGGTGGTCGCTGCCGGGGGCGGCGGCGCGCAGGTGCTCCAGCGCCGCCTCCGTCCAGCGGGTCAGGCCCGTGTCGCGCCAGGCCGGGTCCGCGTACAGGTCGAGCGCGAGCTTGAGCTGGCGGTGCAGCGACTGGACGACGCCGATGTCCGACTCCTTGGCGATGCCCGAGAGCACCAGCTCCAGGTAGTCGCGGGTGGCCAGCTCGCCGTCGCGCGTCATGTCCCAGGCCGCGGACCAGATCAGGGCGCGGGGGAGGGACTCGGTGAAGTCGCCGAGGTGCTCGCGGACGACGGCGAGGGACTCGTCGTCGAGGCGGACCTTGGCGTACGTCAGGTCGTCGTCGTTGAGGAGGATCACCTGCGGGCGCGGGGTGTTCGCGGGGAACGGCACCTCGGTCAGCTCGCCGTCGATGTCCAGCTCGATGCGGCTGGTGCGCACCAGCTTGCCGTCCTGGAGGTCGTAGCAGCCGACGGCGATGCGGTGCGGCCGCAGCACGGCCTCGCCCTTGGCGCCGGCCGGCAGCGCCGGGGCCTCCTGGCGGACACCGAAGGAGGCGACCGTGCCGTCCTCGGCGAGGGTGATCTCCGGACGCAGGATGTTGATGCCGGCCGTCTCCAGCCACGACTTCGACCAGCTCTTCAGGTCGCGGCCCGAGGTCTTCTCCAGCGCGCCGAGCAGGTCGGAGAGCTGGGTGTTGCCCCACGCGTGCTGCTTGAAGTACGCCTGCACCCCGGCGAAGAACTCGTCCTCGCCGACGTAGGCGACGAGCTGCTTGAGCACCGAGGCGCCCTTGGCGTACGTGATGCCGTCGAAGTTGACCAGGACGTCGTCCAGGTCGTTGATCTCCGCCATGATCGGGTGGGTGGACGGCAGCTGGTCCTGCCGGTACGCCCACGTCTTCATGGAGTTGGCGAACGTGGTCCAGGACTGCGGGAACTTGCTGCCCGGCGCGTACGCCTGGCAGGCGATCGAGGTGTACGTGGCGAACGACTCGTTCAGCCAGAGGTCGTTCCACCACTCCATGGTGACCAGGTCGCCGAACCACATGTGGGCCAGCTCGTGCAGGATGGTCTCGGCGCGCGTCTCGTACGCCGCGTCCGTCACCTTGGAGCGGAAGACGTACTGGTCGCGGATGGTGACCGCGCCCGCGTTCTCCATCGCGCCCGCGTTGAACTCCGGCACGAAGAGCTGGTCGTACTTGGCGAACGGGTACGGGAAGTCGAACTTCTCCTCGAACCAGTCGAAGCCCTGCCGCGTGACGTCGAAGATCGTGTCCGCGTCGAGGAACTCGGCGAGCGACGGGCGGCAGTAGATCGCCAGCGGGACGCTGCGGCCCTCGCCCTCCCAGCTGCTGTGCACGGCCGTGTACGGGCCGGCGATCAGCGCGGTGATGTACGAGGAGATGCGCGGCGTCGGCTCGAAGCGCCAGACGTTGTCCACCACGTCCTCGGGCTTGGGCGTCGGCGAGTTGGAGATGACCGTCCAGCCCGCCGGGGCGGTCACCGTGAACCGGAAGGTGCCCTTGAGGTCGGGCTGCTCGAAGCTGGCGAAGACCCGCCGGGCGTCGGGCACCTCGAACTGCGTGTAGAGGTACGCCTGCTTGTCGACCGGGTCGACGAAGCGGTGCAGGCCCTCACCGCTGTTGGTGTAGGCGCAGTCCGCGACGACGCGCAGCTCGTTGCGGCCGGCCACCAGGGACGACAGGGCGATGCGGGAATCCGCGAACACCTCCGCCGGGTCGAGCGCGGTGCCGTTCAGCACCACCTCGTGCACGGTCGGGGCGACCAGGTCGATGAATGACGACCCCGCCTTCGCGGCATCGAAACGCACCGTGGTCACCGAGCGGAAGGTGCCCCCGTCCTGCGCGCCGCTCAGGTCGAGGTCGATCTCGTACGCGTCCACGGTGAGGAGGCGAGCTCGGTGCTGCGCCTCCTCGCGGGTGAGATTCGTGCCAGGCACGGTAGGCCACTCCTTAATGAGACTGACCGCCATCCTCGCACGCGGCACCGACAGGAATCAGGGTCTGCACCAGCCCCAACCTCGGGTTTTCCCCACCCCCAGGACGCCGGGAACCGGCATGGTCCCGGGCCCCCTCCCCTCCGTAACTTCGAAAGGGTCGTCAGCAACCGAAACAGGGGACACCATGCGACTCCGGTCGAAGCACTCCAGCACCGCTCCCACGGCCCCCGAGGCGCCGCGGTACCCGCCGCGGACCAGCGGCGACTTCGCGCCCGGCGGCCACGGGCCGGTCGGCGGCGCCGCTGCCGGGACCGCCTCCGGTGCCGCCGTCGAGCTGCGCTCCGTGCGCCGCACCTACGGGCGCGGCGACTCCACCGTGCACGCGCTGCGCGGCATCGACCTCGCGCTGGCGCGGGGCAGCTTCACCGCGGTGATGGGCCCCTCCGGCTCCGGCAAGAGCACCTTCCTGCAGTGCGCGGCCGGACTCGACAAGCCGACGGCGGGCACCGTGCACCTCGGCGGCGCCGACATCACCGGGCTCAACGAGAACAAGCTCACCCAGCTGCGCCGCAGCCGCATCGGCTTCGTCTTCCAGTCCTTCAACCTGCTGCCCTCGCTCACCGTGCAGCAGAACGTCATGCTGCCGCAGCGGCTGGCCGGGGCGCGCCCCGACCGGCGGCGGGCGGCGGAGCTGCTCGCCCAGGTCGGCCTGGAGGGGTACGGCAAGCGGCGTCCGGGGCAGCTGTCCGGCGGTCAGCAGCAGCGCGTGGCCATCGCCCGCGCGCTGATCACCGCACCCGAGGTGGTGTTCGCGGACGAGCCGACCGGCGCCCTGGACACCAACACCGCCCGCGAGGTGCTGGGGCTGCTGCGGCACGCCGTGGACCGGCTCGGCGCGACCGTCGTCATGGTCACCCACGACCCGGTCGCCGCCTCCTTCGCGGACCGGGTGCTCTTCCTCGCCGACGGTTCGCTCGCCGGGCACCTGGAGCGTCCGCAGCCGACGGAGATCGCCGACCACATGGTCGCGCTGACCACCGGCACCGTGGCGCGTGCCGCGTGAACGGCCTCGCCCGCGCCTCCGTGCGCTTCCGGCCCGCGTCCTTCGCCGGCACGTTCGTCGCCCTGCTCTTCGCCGCCGCCATCGTGAGCGCCTGCGGCTCCCTGCTGCAGACCGGGATCGTCGCGCACCTGGCGCCCGAGCGGTACGCGAGCGCCCCGGTGGTCGTCGCGGCCGACCAGCACGCCCGGATGACCGTCGGCCACGGCGAGGACCGCGAGGAGGAGGCCGAGCCGCTGCCCGACCGGGCCCGCGTCGACGCCGGGCTCGCGGACCGCATCGCCCGCGAGCCGGGTGTCGCGGCGGCCGTGCCCGACGTGGCCTTCCCCGTGCAGAGCACGTCGCTGCCGACGCTGACCGGCCGCGACTGGTCGGCCACCGCGATCGGCACCGGCGCGACCGGCGCCACCCCGGAAGCGACCACCCCCGACGGGACCACCCCCGACGGGACCACCTCGGACGGGACCTCCCGGGACGGCAAGCGGCTGATCGAGGGGCGTGCGCCCGCGGCGGGCGAGGTCGTCCTCGACGCCGCCACCGCGCGCGCCGCGAAGCTGGCGACCGGCGACACCGTCACCCTCGTCGCGCCCGCCCGCACCGCCGGCTACCGCGTCTCCGGCCTGACGGCGGAACGCGTCGGCGCCGCCACCGCGTGGTTCGACGACGCGTCGGCGGGCCGCCTCGCCGGCCACCCGGGCCAGGCGGACGCCATCGCCGTCTACGCCCGCCCGGGCGTCAGCACCGCGCAGCTCGCCGCACAGGTCGAGCACGCCGTCGACGGGCACGCCCTGGTGCGGACCGGGAACGCCCGCGGCGAGGTCGAGCACCCCGAGCTGGCGGGCGCCAAGGAGGTGCTGACCGGCCTGGGCGGCTCCTTCGGCGGCATCGCCGCCATGACCGCGGTCTTCGTCGTCATGGGCACCGTCGCCCTCGCGATCGGCCAGCGCAGCCGGGAGATCGCCCTGCTGCGGGCGATCGGCGCCACCCCGCGGCAGATCCGCCGCACGGTCGCGACCGAGGCGATGATCGTCGCCCCGATCGCCGGGGCGCTCGGCATCCTGCCGGGGCTCGCGCTCGCCCACTGGTGGCTCGGCCAGCTCGTCGACCGGGAGGCGGTGCCCGCCGGGCTGGAGCTGTCCACCGGCTGGATCCCGATGGTCAGCGCGGTCGGCGCCGGACTGCTCAGCTCGCTCGTGGCCGGCTATCTCGCCGCCCGCCGGCCCTCCAAGGCCCGGCCCAGCCAGGCGCTGGGCGAGGCCGCGGTGGAGCGCGCGCGTCCCGGGGTGATCCGTACGGTGCTCGGCCTGGCGGCCCTCGCCGGCGGCATCGCCATGGCGGCGCTCGCGGCCCACACCACGGGGGACGACGCGGCCAACATCGCGCTCGGCGTCGTGATGCTCTTCATGCTCTGCGTCGCGCTGCTCGGCCCGGTCGTCGCGTGGCTCGCCGCCACCGTCCTGGGGATACCGTTGCGGGCCGGCGGCGCTCCGGGGGCGCTCGCCGCCGCCAACGCCCGTGCCAACTCCCGCCGGCTGGCCTCCGCGATCACCCCGATCGTGCTGGTCATCGCCTTCTGCGGCACGCTGGTCTTCATGCAGAGCACCATCACGCACGCCTCCTCCGAGCAGGTGCGCGACGGTGTGGTCGCCGACCAGATCGTCAGCGGCACCGGCGGGGGACTGCCGGCCACCGCCGCCGGGCAGGCGGCGCGCGTCGAGGGTGTGGACGCGGCCGTGGGCGTGCTGCGCACCGGCGCCCTCTACCGGGCGGCGGGCTCCTTCAACACCGCCTCCGTGCTGGGGGTCTCGGGCACCCCGGCCGACTTGGCCAAGGTGCTCGACCTCGGGGTGAAGGAGGGAACGCTGAACGGGCTGGCGGCGAACGACACCGTCGCGCTGAACCGGCTGCTCGCCGACACCGCCGACAAGTCGGTCGGCGACCGCATCGAACTGCGGCTCGGCGACGGCACCACCGTCAGCCCCCGGATCGTCGCCCTGTACGAGCGCGGCCTGGGCCTCGGTGAGATGGTGCTGCCGCGCGCGGCGGTCGCCGGGCACGTGACGGCCGCGTACGACAGCCAGGTGCTGGTGCGGGACGCGGAAGGCGCCGACCGGGCCGCCGTGGCGACCGCGCTGCGGCGCCTCGACGCCCCGGGCGTCGAGGTCACCGACCGTGCCGGCTACGGCGCCCAGGTCGACAGGAACCTGGAGCTCAACGCGTGGGCCAACCGCGTGATGGCCGCGGTCCTCGGTGGATTCGCCGCCGTCGCGGCGGCCAACACCCTGGTCATGACGGTCCTCGACCGGCGCCGCGAGGTCGCCCTGCTGCGGCTGGCGGGCACCACCCGCCGCCAGGTGCTGGGGATGATGCGCTGGGAGGCGCTGCTCGTCGGCGGCGCGGGCCTGGTGATCGGCGCGGCCATCGCCTGGGCGACGCTCACCCCGATCGCCCGCGGGGTGACCGGCGGCGCCCCGTACGTGCCGCCCGCAGCGGCCGCCGCCATCGCCGGCGGGGTGCTCCTGCTGGGCCTGGCCGCCACCGTCCTGCCGACCCGCGCGCTGCTGCGCACCCGGCCGATCGAGGCGGGCGCCGGCCGCGAGTAGCGGGTGCCGGGGGAGCGAAGGCGGGGCAGGTGCCGGGGAACGCCGACGGGGCGGGCGCTCGTGAGAGCACCCGCCCCGCCGTCGTACCGCTACCGGTCAGCGGCTGGTCAGCCGGTGACCTTCTTGATGATGACGCTGCCCGTGCCCGCGATGGTGCCGCGGGTGTTCAGCAGCTGCACCTCACCGAAGAACTGACGTCCTTCGGGGGCCGGGGACGCGGCCACGACCTGCGCGGAGAAGGACGCCGTGGCGCCGTTCGCCAGCGTGACGGTCTTGGTCTCGTCGACCTTGACCTGGCCGAGCGAGGCGGCGAAGTACACGTCCTTGTAGTTGTACTCCGTGGTGCCCGCCGGGACCGAGTAGCCGGTCACGACGACGGTGTACGTACCGGCGGCCGGGTTGGCGATGCTGACCGCCTCCTCGGAGTCGCCGTCCGCGGACGAGCCGACCTTGGTGGAGCCGAGGTAGACCTCGAGGTCGAGGTCCGCGCCGTTGTCCGAGGTGGAGCCGATCGCCACGTCGAGCCGCGAGGCGCCGGCGCCGACGACGACCGTCGTCTCCTTCGTCTCACCCTGCGCGATGGTCGGGCGGGCGGTCAGCGCGGAGCCGAGGGCGCCGCCCTTCAGCTTGCCGTCGATCGCGGCGAAGTTGTTGGTGACCTTCCAGTCGACCGCGGCCGGAACGCCGACCTTGGCCTCGTCGAGGGTCGCCACGGCCGGGTCGAACGTGACACCCAGCACCGACGCCGTGACGGCGTACGGGTTGTTCAGCAGCGGGGAGGTACGGCGCGACTCGACCTCGATCTCCCACACGCCGGGCAGCGGGTCGGTGTACGACCGCAGGTCCGGACGGCAGGTGTTGGCCGGGTTCACGTAGTTCAGGTAGCAGAACGGGGTGCTGGTGTTGTCCACCGGAACGCCGTACGGGTTGATCGCGATGAACCGGGTCTGGCTGGTCGCCTGGATGCCGCCGAGGGCGATCTCCAGGGACTTGGCGCCGGCCGGCACGTTCACGAAGTACGAGGTGGAGCTGTTGCGCTGCACCACTCCCGACTCCTTGAGGGAGAAGGCGGGCGAGGCCAGCGGCTTGGCGACCACGACGGTGGCCAGGATCTGCTGGTCGGTGCCCTTGGTGCGCTTGTCGTCCACGGTCAGGATGACGCTGTGCAGACCGGCGGTCTTCGCCTTCGCGGTGACCTTGACGGTGACCGGCACGTTCAGCGGCAGCGAGACCTCGCTGCTGCCGGCGAGCTTGAAGGTGCCGTCGTTGTTCTGCAGCGCCAGCGAGTGCTTGACCGCGCGGTCGGCGCCGGTGGTGCGGGTGATGGTAACGTCGTACGTCCGGGACTGGCCGGTCTTGAGGCCGCCCTGCCGGTCGTAGATGCCGGTGCCGAAGCCCGGGGTCTTCAGGAACGCTGACAGCGCGGTGTTGACCGGAGCCTTGACGGTGTACTCGTTGGCCGAGACACCCGCCTTGATCAGGTTCCAGGCACCGTTGATGTCGATCAGGCCCGAGCCCTCTTCGTACGCCTGGGCGCCCGCGATGTGCTTCGCGGAGCTGGTCAGCGCGGTCCGCAGGGCGGCCGGGTTCAGCGGGATGTTCTTCTGCTTCGCGGCGGAGATCAGCAGCGCGCTGGCGCCCGCGGCCTGCGGGGAGGCCATCGAGGTGCCCTGCAGCATCGCGTAGCCGGGCGGCAGGGTGTAGCCCGCCTCGGCGACCGGGCCGCCGGGCTCCCAGGTCGGGATGGTGTTGATCGAGGCGCCGGGCGCGGTGATGGTCGGCGTGAAGCCGCCGTCCTCACGCGGGCCGCGCGACGAGAACGGCATCATCGCGTACGGCTTGTCCACCTGCGAGCCGTAGTCGGCCGCCCAGGTCTCCTTGGAGATCGACGCGCCGACGCTCAGGACCTTGTCGGCGAGGCCGGGGTCGCCGATGGTGTTGGCACCCGGGCCGCTGTTGCCGGCCGAGATGACCAGCTGGACGCCGTAGGTGTCGATGAGGCGCGTGTAGAGCTCGGCACGCGCGTTGTTGGCGTCGTTCAGCGCGGGCAGGCCGCCGATGGACATGTTCACGATGTCCACGCCGCGGTTCACGACGAGGTCGATCATGCCCTCGGTCAGCGCGACGTTGGTGCAGCCGCCGCTCCAGGTGCAGGCGCGCGAGGAGACGATCTTCGCGCCGGGCGCGGCACCGTTCATCTTGCCGCCGAACAGGCCGTTCGCGGCGGTGATGCCCGCGACGTGGGAGCCGTGCTCGGACTCGATGAGGCCGATGTTGACGAAGTCGGCCTTCTTGCCGACCCAGTCGCCGCCGTACGGGTCCGTGGGGACGTCCTTGCGGATCTGGACCACGAACGGGATCGACTCGGAGATCGGGGTGGCGGGGTTGTCCGTCCCGAAGTGCGCGATCTGGAAGCCGTTCTTGTACGGCTTGAGCGCCTCGTCGTCGGTGAAGTCACCGTTGTTGTTCAGGTCGACGCGCACGGTGCCGGCGGCGGCGTCGTAGAGCACGCCCCAGACATCGGTGGTGTCGCCGTCGCGGTTGAGGTCGCCGGCCATGTCGCCGCCGGTCGTCGCGGCCTCGGCGAACTGGTTGAACAGGAAGGAGCCGGCCGGTGCGGTCCAGGTGCGGCCCGCGATGGTGAAGGTGGGCCCGGAGACCGCGGCCGTCATCCGGCGCCAGGTGGCGTCGCCGTCGGTTATCGGGTCGGTGGCGGTGACCCAGTCGACGATCTTGCGCTCGCCGGTGGTGGTCTTCTGCAGCGCCGGGTGACCGAGGTCGACCCCGGAGTCCAGGATGCCGATGGTCACGCCGCGGCCGTCGGCCTTGGGCTGGTTCTTGACGAAGTCCACCGCGCCGGTCTCGAAGGCGGGCTGGTACGGGTTCTTCGCCGGGGTGCTCGCGCTGGGACCGGGGTAGGTCTTCGCGGCGGCCTTGCTCTTGGCCTTGACGCTCTTGGCGGTGTCCGCCACGGGCGTCGGGTCGTCGAGCGCGATCTCCTGCTTGAGGTCGATGCCGTGGACCGAGGACAGCTTCTGGGCCTTGGCGATCGCCGCGTCCGCCTTGGCGGTCGGGACGGTCGCGCGCACGTAGCCGAGCTTGTCGTAGGTGCTCCCCACCGAGGCGCCGGAGGCACCGAGCTGGTCGACGACCTGCTGGGTGGCGCCGGGAGCGGTGGCGATCATCATCGTCACGGTCTTGTCGCCGTCGGACTTGGCCTCGGCCAGGAGGGCCGCGTCGGCGGAACCGAGCTTGTCGGTGGAAGCCTTGACCGGGGCGGAGGCGGGTCCGCCGGTCGGGTTGCCGGTTGGGGCGTTGTCGGCGAACGCGGTGGCGGACCCGGTCGCGGCCAGTGCGGCCACCAGGCCTGCGGCGAGCGCGACGCGGGCCACGCGTCTCTTGGCGCGTATGTGATCGAGAGGCATGGGCATCCTTGTTCGGAAAACGGTGCCGGTTGACCGCTAAGGGTCACGTAAGCGACCGGTGTTTGTGGAGAGTTGTCCGAGACGGGATGTGGACATGACGTATTTCCGCCATACGCCAGGTGAGGCAAATGGGGCGCTAGGGAGTAAAGCGCCGGTCAACTGGGGGTCACGACTACGTAAGCGGCCGGAGTCCGGTCGGTCGAGGCCATCAGAGCGGTGCGCACGACGGTCGCCTGCTGGTCCAGCGCCTCGCGTAGCTTCTTCGGGGTGAGGTGGACGACGGTGATGCCGAGTCCCTCCAGGTGCTCGCGCTTCTGGGCGTACTGCGACCACAGGGCGTCGTCGTCCTGGCGGGGTCCGCGCGCGTCGATCTCCAGCGCCACCGCGTGCTCCGGCCAGTAGGCGTCCACGCCGCCGAGCGAGGGTCCGCCGGGCAGCCGCAGGTCGACGTGCCACACCGGGTCCGGCAGGCCGTAGCAGGCCACCATCTCGTAGAGCCGGCCCTCGGCCAGCGCCCGCCCCTCCGCCAGCAGCGCGTCCACCGCGTCCACCACGTGCGGCCGGGACAGCAGCCGGGCCCGGCTCAGCTCCCGCACCACCGCGGCCGCGTCGCAGTGTCCGCCGCGCACCGCCTCGGTCAGCAGCCGCCGTACGGTCCCGGCGTCGTCGAGGTCCGCCACCGCGTCGGCCAGCGCCCGCGGGACCGGCGCGCACGGCAGCCCGGTCACCCGCTGCGGCGCGGGCAGCGTGTGCGCCCGGTGGATCGCCACGTCGCCGGCGTCCCGCAGCCGCCGCTGGCGCGGCACCAGGACGTCGATCCGGTCGATCCCCAGCAGCGGCGGCACCGAGGAGAACCGGTGCAGCGCCAGCGCCGCCAGCCCGGTCACCATCGCCTGCCCGTCCACCGGGCCGTCGGACCCGTCCGCTCCGTCCGGGCCGCCGGGCTCGCCCGGCTCGCACCCCGCGTACAGCAGCGCCGCCCGCAGCCGCTCGTCGCCGGTGGGCGGCCCGGCGTGCAGCAGGACCACCTGCGGCAGCAGCTGCTGCCAGGGCCCGCCGGGCCGGCAGCGTTCCGCCAGGGTGCTCGCGGTCACGCCGTGCTCGCGCAGCTGACGTGTCGTCAAGATCCGCCGCCGGGTGCGGGAGAGGTGGTCCAGGGGGCGGGGGGTGAGGGGCGCGTTGTGGTTCATGACGGGTTGCTTCCGCCACCGAACCGTCCGCTAACCGCTGTTACACGGTCGTCGACAAACCGGGACAAGCCCGCACTAAAGTTCAGGCGTTCGGATGCCGATGGGCGGTTTTCACCTATTCGGGTGAAGGACCCCCGTGGAGCGGGCGGATGAGCGGCGGAAACCGGGCACCGCACGGCGGAACCCCGCCGCGCCACTCCTCGAAAGGGTGACACGGCGGGGTTCGGCGGACAGGGCGGCCCTCAGCGGTCGACGGCCTGGGCGCGCAGCGCGCGGGTCAGGTCGTCGCGGGACTCCAGGACGAGTCGGCGCAGCGCGGGTGCCGCGTCCTGGTGCGCGTCGAGCCAGGCGGCGGCCGCGTCGGCGGTCTCCTGGGCGATCCGGTAGCGCGGGAACAGCCCCCGCACGATCGCCATGCCGATCTCGATCGAACGCTGCGACCAGATCCGCTCGATCACCTCGAAGTACCGGTCGGCGTACGGCGCGAGCAGCTCCTCCTGGCCCGGCTGGTCGAACCCGGCGATGCTCGCCTCGACCAGCGCGTTGGACAGGGCGTCCGACTCGACGACCGACGCCCACACCTGCGCCTTGACCGCCGCCGACGGCCGGGCCGCCAGGCAGCGCACCTGGTGCCGCCGCCCCGAGGCGGTGTCGTCGCGCGCCAGCTCGGCGGCGATCACGGCCTCGTCGACCTCGCCCGCGGCGGCCAGCGGCTCCAGGAACGCCCAGCGCAGCTCCTGGTCGATCTCCAGTCCGTCGATCTTGGCGTTGCCCTCCAGCAGCCCGCTCAGCAGCTGGAGGTCGGCCGCCGACGAGGCCACCGCGGCGAAGAAGCGCGCCCAGGCGAGCTGGTGCCCGCTGCCCGGCTCCGCCCGCCGCAGCTCGGTCAGCGCGCCCTGGGCCAGCGCGGTGGCGCCCTCGGCGCGCCACCGCGGCGCCGCGTACTGGTGCAGCGCGGTCCGCGCCTGCTGGTGCAGCGACTGCAGCACGCCGATGTCGGACTCCTGCCCGGCGAAGCGCAGCACGAGCCCGAGGTAGTCACGGGCCGGCATCAGCGCGTCCCGCGTCATGTTCCACACCGCCGACCAGGCCAGCGCCCGCGCCATGGGGTCGGACAGGTCGCCCAGGTGCCCCCGCAGGGTGTCGAGCGAGTCCGGGTCGAAGCGGATCTTGCAGTACGTCAGGTCCTCGTCGTTGACCAGGACCAGGTCGGGCCGCTCGGCGCCGGCCAGCTCCGCCACCACCGTGCGGGGCCCGGTCACGTCGGTCTCGGCGCGGGCGTAGCGCTCCAGGGCGCCGCCGTCGGTCCGCCGGTACAGGCCGACGGCGACGCGGTGCGGCCGCAGTTCCGGGTGCGACTCCGCGGCGCTCTGCAGGACGGCCAGCTCGGTGATCCGGTTCTCGCCGTCGTACACCGCCTCGGGCGTCAGCGAGTTCACCCCGGCGGTCTGCAGCCAGGCGCGGGACCACTGCGCCATGTCCCGGCCCGAGGTCTCCTCCAGCACCGCCAGCAGGTCCGCCAGCGTGGTGTTCCCGTACGCGTGCCGCTTGAAGTAGCGCCGCGCCGCCTCCAGGAAGGCGTCCGCGCCGACGTAGGCGACGAGCTGCTTCAGCACGGACGCGCCCTTGGCGTACGTGATGCCGTCGAAGTTGAGCTTGGCGTCCTGGAGGTCGTGGATGTCCGCCGTGACGGGGTGTGTCGAGGGCAGCTGGTCGGCCCGGTACGCCCACGCCTTGCGGCGGTTGGCGAAGGTGATCCAGCCGTCCGTGAAGCGGGTCGCCTCCACCTGCGAGTAGGCGCCCATGAAGTCGGCGAACGACTCCTTGAGCCACAGGTCGTCCCACCACTGCATGGTGACCAGGTCCCCGAACCACATGTGCGCCATCTCGTGCAGGATGACGTTGGCCCGGCCCTCGTACGCCGCCTGCGTCACCTTGCCGCGGAACACGAACTCCTCGCGGAACGTGACGCAGCCCGGGTTCTCCATCGCGCCGATGTTGTACTCGGGCACGAACGCCTGGTCGTACTTCCCGAAGGGGTACGGGTAGTCGAAGGTGTCGTGGAAGAAGTCCAGCCCCTGCTTGGTGACCGTGAAGATGTCGTCCGCGTCGAAGTGCGGCGCGAGCGAGGCCCGGCACAGCGCGCCGAGCGGGATGTCCAGCGCGGTGCCGTCGTCGAAGGTGCGCGAGTAGTGGTCGCGCACCACGTGGTACGGCCCGGCGACGACCGCCGTGATGTACGTCGAGATCGGCTTGGTGGGCGCGAAGTCCCACGTCGTGGAGGACGGGTCGGCGTCGCGGACGGGACCGGCCTGGGCTTCGTTGCTCAGCACGGTCCAGTGCGCGGGCGCGGTCACCGAGAAGGTGAAGGGCGCCTTGAGGTCCGGCTGCTCGAAGTTGGCGAAGACCCGGCGGGCGTCGGCCGGCTCGTACTGCGTGTACAGGTAGGTCTCGCCGTCCTGCGGGTCGGCGAAGCGGTGCAGCCCCTCGCCGGTGCGGCTGTACGCGCACCGCGCGTCCACGGTGAGGACGTTGTCGGCGGCGAGGTCGTCGAGCGCGATCCGCGTCCCGTCGAAGACGGCCGCCGGGTCCAGCGCCCGGCCGTTGAGCACCACGGAGTCGACGGCCGGTGCGAGCAGGTCCACGAAGGTGGCCGCGCCGGGCCGCGCGGACCGGAAGCGGATCGTGGTCACCGAGCGGAACGTGTCCTCGTCCGGCCGGGTGGCCGACCGCAGGTCGAGCGCGACCTCGTATCCGTCGACCGCGAGGATCCGCGCACGCTCGCGGGCCTCGTCACGGGACAGGTTCTCACCGGGCACTGATGACTCCTTTGTCAGCATCTTCGATCGATTCGCATACTCCCACGCCGCACGAATGGACGACAGGCGGGAATGCGGCCCCCGATCCCGAGGTTTCCGAGGTACGAGCGGTCCATGCCGTGTTGTTCGTTCCTGAGGAGAAGCTGAAGTGACCACAGCAGAGAAGACCCCCGTCGACTTCTGGTTCGACCCCCTGTGCCCCTGGGCGTGGATGACCTCGCGCTGGATGCTGGAGGTCGAGAAGGTCCGCCCGGTCGAGGTCCGCTGGCACGTCATGAGCCTCGCCGTCCTCAACGAGCCCAAGATCGACGAGCTGCCCGAGCAGTACCGCGAGCTGCTCGGCCCGAAGGGCTGGCGGCCGGTGCGCGTGGTCGTCGCGGCCCAGCAGAAGTACGGCGACGAGGTCGTCGGCAAGCTCTACACCGCGCTCGGCACGCGCTTCCACAACCGCGGCGAGGGCCCGACCCTGGAGGCGATCGTGGGGGCGCTGGAGGACGCGGGCCTGCCGCCCGAGCTGATCGACTACGCCGACCAGGACACCTACGACGCCGAGGTGCGCGCCTCCCACCAGGAGGGCATCGACAAGGTCGGCCAGGACGTCGGCACCCCGGTCATCGCCGTTCCCGGCGCCGACGGCGAGCAGGTCGCGTTCTTCGGCCCGGTCGTCACCCCCGCCCCCAAGGGCGAGGCCGCGGCCCGCCTGTGGGACGGCACCCTGCTGGTGGCCGCCACCCCCGGCTTCTACGAGATCAAGCGCTCCCGGACCGCCGGGCCGATCTTCGACTGATGCCGCACCTCGGACTGGTGACCCTCGTCGTCCGCGACTACGACGAGGCCATCGTCTTCTACACCGGCGCGCTCGGCTTCGAGCTGCGCGAGGACACCGCACGCGACGACGGCAGCCGCTGGGTGGTCGTGGCCCCGCGCGCGTCGCAGGGGACGACGGGCCTGCTCCTGGCGCGGGCGTCGACCCCCGAGCAGGAGGCCCGGATCGGCGGCCAGACCGGCGGCCGGGTGGGCCTCTTCCTGAACACCGACGACTTCGACGGCGACTACAAGCACATGGTCGCGGCCGGCGTCGTCTTCGAGGAGGAGCCGCGGCACGAGGCGTACGGTTCTGTCGTGGTCTTCCAGGATCTGTACGGCAACCGCTGGGACCTCATCGAACCCCGCTGACGTCCGGTCGGCAGGCAAGGGCGAAGGCCCCCGCGCGACACCACCGCGCGGGGGCCTTCGGCTTTCGGGTGCGCCGGGAGGCGTCCTTCCACTAGGCCGGCAGCAGCAGGCCGCTCGCCCGCTCTTTGGCGGCGGTGTACCGGGCCTGGACGTCCTGCCAGTTCACGACGCCCCACATCGCCTCGACGAAGTCGACCTTCTGGTTGCGGTACTGAAGATAGAACGCGTGCTCCCAGGCGTCGAAGACGAGCAGCGGGACGCTGCCCTGGCCGACGTTGCCCTGGTGGTCGTAGACCTGCTCGACGATCAGCCGCTCGCTGAGCGGCTCGTACGCCAGCACGCCCCAGCCTGAGCCCTGCGTGGTGGCCGCGGCCTTGGAGAGCTGGGTCTTGAAGCGGGCGAAGCCGCCGAAGTCCTCCGCGAGGGCGTCCGCGAGCTGCCCCGTGCCGTCCTTGTCGAGCGGCTCGCCGCCGCCGTCGCCGGACATGTTCGACCAGTAGATGCTGTGCAGGATGTGGCCGGAGAGGTGGAAGGCGAGGCTCTTCTCCAGGCCGTTGATGCCGCCCCACTGCTCCTTGTCGCGAGCTTCGGCGAGCTGTTCGAGGGTGTCGTTCGCGCCCTTCACGTACGCCGCGTGGTGCTTGTCGTGGTGCAGCTCGATGATCTCGCCGCTGATCACGGGCTCCAGCGAGGCGTAGTCGTAGGGCAGTTCAGGAAGCGTGTAGACGGGCATGCGCGAGTTCCTCCGGCCGCTAGCTTATTGCAAGTCTTATGCAATTGCACGCTAGCAGCAGAAGGATCGCCGACCCGGGCGCCCCTACCGGCCGGCCCCCTTCCCGCCGGTGTCCCGCAGCTCCGTGTCCTTCCGGCCGGTGTCCCGCGCGCCGCCACGGCGCCCGCGCCACTCCCGTCCGAGCGCCACCGCGAGCACCACGGCCGTCGCCCCCGCCGACCACAGCACCTGCGGGCGCGCCGCGTCGTCCGTCAGCATCAGCACCAGGACCGCGGCCATCCCCGCCAGCGCCGCCCAGCTCAGCCACGGGAAGCACCACATGCGCAGGCTGAGCGCCCCCGGTGCCTCGCGCTCCAGCCGCCGCCGCAGCCGCAGCTGCGAGGCGGCGATCAGGCTCCACACCACGAGCAGCACGGCGCCGACCGCGTTGAGCAGGTACTGGAAGACCGAGTCCGGCCACTCGAGGTTGAGCAGCACCGACACGAAGCCGAACGCCACGGACGCCAGCACCGCCGGGCGCGGCACCCCGCCGCGCGAGATCCGCGTCAGGCGGGCCGGCGCCTCGCCCCGTTCGGCGAGCGAGAAGACCATCCGCGACGAGCCGTACAGGTTGGCGTTGAGCGCGGACAGCAGTGCGACGAACACCACGATGTTCATGATCTGGGCCGCCCCGGGGATGCCGATCCGGTCCAGCACCGCGACGTACGGGCTCCGCCCGGGTACCACGGCGTCCCACGGCAGCAGGGTCACGATGACGAGCATCGAGCCGACGTAGAAGAGCAGGATGCGCCAGACCGCGCTGCGCACCGCGCGCCCCACCGCGCGCGCCGGATCGTCCGACTCGGCCGCCGCGATGGTCACGACCTCGAGACCGCCGAAGGCGAAGACGACCGCGAGCACGCCGGAGACCACGCCGTCCCAGCCGTTGGGCAGGAAGCCGCCGCGGCCGGTGAGGTTCGCCAGGCCCACCGGATCGGTGTCGGGGAGCAGCCCGCAGACGGCCAGCAGGCCCAGCCCGAGGAAGAGCACGATGGCGGCGATCTTGAGCGCCGCGAACCAGAACTCGAACTCGCCGAAGTTGCCCACGGCGGCGAGGTTGGCGGCGGTGAACACCACCATGAACAGCAGCACCCACGCCCAGGTCGGCACCGCCGGCAGCCAGCCGTTCGCGATCTTCGCCGCGCCGGTCGCCTCCACCGCCAGCACCACGACCAGCAGCAGCCAGTACAGCCAGCCGACCGTGAAGCCGGCCCAGCGGCCGAAGGCCCGTTCCGCGTGCACCGAGAACGACCCGGAGGCGGGCATCGCGGCCGACAGCTCGCCGAGCATCCGCATCACCAGCATCGCGAGCAGGCCCGCGATCAGGTACGACACGACGATGCCCGGTCCGGCGACCGCGATCCCGGCGCCCGAGCCGACGAACAGCCCCGCACCGATCACCCCGCCCAGGCCGAGCATGGTCAGATGGCGCTGCTTCAGCCCGGCCGACAACGGCTCGGCGGGGGGCGGTACGTCAGGCATGGCGCGGGAACTCTCAGAGGACGGGGGCGGCGGGGGAGTGGGTGGGGTTTGGTGGGACTCCACAGTCTCCCCGGGCCCGGCCGTGCTCCGCAAAACCGTCGCGCGCCGGGCGCGGCGACCCGCCCCGATCGTGACGAGCATCACGTGACCTGCTGAAACAAGCTGAACACCCATGCGGCTGTGGAGGCTGGGGCGTTCAGGGAACTCTCCAAGACGCCGGGCGAGCCTTTGTCGGCTGCTGACGGTGATCTTGTGATGCCCGCTGCGTTAGCGTCACGGCGTCAGCTGGAGAAATCCCCCTTCCCTCACCCTCGGAGTACCGATGAGCACCGCTGCTGTCTCAGACACCCGGACCGGCACGGTCCTCGCCGACCTGCTCCCTGCCTCCTCCGCCGCCCGCGCGCGGGTGCGGGACGTGGCCCTGGTGGTCGGCGGCGCCGCGCTCACCGGCCTGGCGGCGCAGCTGTCGGTGCCGGTCCCCGGCTCCCCGGTCCCGGTCACCGGCCAGACCTTCGCCGCGCTGCTGGTCGGCACCGCGCTCGGCGCCCGCCGCGGCTTCGCGGCGCTGGCGCTCTACGCCGTCGCGGGCGTGGCGGGCATGCCGTGGTTCGCGGAGGGCACGTCGGGCTCGTCCATGCCGAGCTTCGGCTACATCCTCGGGATGCTGCTCGCCTCGGCCGCCGTCGGCGCACTCGCCCGGCGCGGCGCGGACCGCACCGTGCTGCGGACGGCCGGCGCCATGGTGCTCGGCAGCGCCATCATCTACGCGGTCGGCGTGCCGTACCTGGCGCTGTCCGCGCACCTGTCCGCCGGCAAGGCCGTCTCCCTCGGCCTGACGCCGTACCTGCTCGGCGACGCGCTCAAGGCCGCGCTCGCGATGGGCGTGCTGCCCGCCGCCTGGCAGCTGGTGAACCGCAAGGGCTGACGGTCCCAGGGAGCACGACGGCGGCCCGGCCCCTCGGAAGGGGCCGGGCCGCCGTCGTACCCGCGGGGTGGCTACGACCCGGTGACGGCGTCCTCGCGGCGGTTGCGGCGCATCCGCTCGCGGACCAGCGAGACGGCGATGACCACGGCGGCCACCAGCAGCGACAGCAGCACCTGCGGCCGGCCGTCCTTGTCGGTGAGCATGTAGACGAGCACGAACGAGATCATGCCGATCGTCGCCCACGTCAGGTACGGGAAGAGCCACATCCGCACGATGAGCTTCTCCGGTTCCTCCCGCTCGATGATCCGGCGCATCCTCAGCTGCGAGAAGCAGATGACCAGCCAGACGAAGAGCGCGACCGCGCCGGACGAGTTGAGCAGGAACTTGAAGACGGTGTCCGGCCACTCGTAGTTGAAGAAGACGGCGACGAAGCCGAACAGGACCGAGCCCAGGATCGCGTTTCGCGGCACGCCGCCCTTGCTGGTCTGCGCGAACCGCGCCGGCGCGTCGCCGCGCTGCCCGAGCGAGAAGGCCATCCGGGACGCGGTGTAGAGGCCCGAGTTGAGGCAGGACAGCACGGCCGTCAGCACGATGACGTTCATGATCTGCCCGGCGTGCGCGATGCCTATCGAGTCCAGGGCCGCGACGTACGAGCCCTTCTTGACGATCGCCGGGTCGTCCCACTTCAGCAGGGAGACCACGATCAGGATCGAGCCCAGGTAGAAGACGCCGACGCGCCAGATCACGCTGTTGGTCGCCTTGGTGATCGCCTTGCGCGGGTTCTGCGACTCACCGGCCGCCAGGGTGACGATCTCGCTGCCCATGAACGAGAACACCACCATCAGCACGCCGGTGAGGATGGCGCCGGGCCCGTTCGGCAGGAAGCCGCCGTGCCCGGTGAGGTTGGCCATCCCGACCGCCTCGTGGTCCGAGCCCGGCAGGATGCCGAAGGCCGCGAGCCCGCCCAGGACGATGAACGCGGCGATGGCGACGACCTTGATCCCGGCGAACCAGAACTCGAACTCGCCGTACGAGCCGACGGAGACCAGGTTGGTCGCGGTCAGCACGGCCATCACGATCAGCGCCCAGGCCCACTGCGGGACGCCGGACACCCAGCCGTGCAGGATCGTCGCGCCGGCCGTCGCCTCGACCGCGAGCACCACGACCCAGAAGAACCAGTAGAGCCAGCCGATGGAGAACCCGGCCCAGCGGCCGAGCGCCCGGTCCGCGTAGGCGGAGAACGAGCCGGACGTGGGGTTGGCCACCGCCATCTCGCCCAGCATCCGCATGACGAACACGACCATGGTGCCGACGAGCGCGTACGAGAGCAGGATGCCGGGGCCCGCTGCCGCGATGCCGGAGCCGGAGCCGACGAACAGGCCGGCGCCGATCACGCCGCCGATCGCGATCATCGACAGGTGGCGGTTCTTGAGTCCGGCCTGCAGGCCGGAGGACTGCTGTGGAGCGGGGTCGTCCTGCTTGGGGGAATCGGTCACAACTGAGGGGGGAAGTGAGCTCATGGGGTCGCATCCAATACCCGAACCCCTCACTTACGGAACAGCTGAGGCCAATTCGTTGTTTTAACCTCAAATAACCCTCAAGCGCGCTCGGTGCCCCCCTGACGTTTGCCCGCCTCCGGACGTGCCACACTCGTGCCCATGCGCGTGTATCTCGGCTCCGACCATGCCGGCTTCGAACTCAAGAACCACCTCGTGGAGTGGCTCAAGGCCAACAACCACGAGGTGACGGACTGCGGTCCGCTCATCTATGACGCCCAGGACGACTACCCGCCGTTCTGCCTGCGTGCCGCGGAGCGGACCGCCGCCGACCCCGGCAGCCTCGGCATCGTCATCGGTGGCTCCGGCAACGGCGAGCAGATCGCCGCGAACAAGGTCAAGGGCGTCCGCGCCGCGCTCGCCTGGAGCGAGCAGACCGCGGCCCTGGGCCGCGAGCACAACGACGCCAACGTGATCAGCATCGGCGGCCGGATGCACACCGAGGACGAGGCGACGAAGTTCGTCGAGATCTTCCTCGCCACCCCGTACTCCGGCGAGGAGCGGCACACCCGCCGCATCGACATGCTCACCGCGTACGAGAACACCGGCGAGCTCCCCGCGATCCCGGCCCACCACCCGCAGGGCTGACCGCACCATGCCCGAAGGGCACACGATCCACCGGCTGGCCGCCGACCACCTCGCGAGGTTCGGCGGCCGCCCTGTGCGGGCGAGCAGCCCGCAGGGGAAGTTCTCCGACAGCGCCGCGCTGCTGGACGGCGCGGTCCTCGACCGCGTCGACGCCCACGGCAAGCACCTGTTCCTCGGGTTCGACGCGGTCGGCTGGGTCCACATCCACCTCGGCCTCTTCGGCAAGCTCGGCTTCGGCGACGGCAAGGCCCCGCCGCCCACCGACACCGTCCGGCTGCGGCTCGCCGTCCCGGACGCGTACGCCGACCTGCGCGGCCCCACCACCTGCGCGTTGATCACCGACGGCGAGAAGCAGGCGATACACGACCGGCTGGGCCCGGACCCGCTGCGCCCGGCGGACGACCCGGCCGCCGCCTGGCAGCGGATCAGCCGCAGCCGCACCACGATCGCGGCACTCCTGATGGACCAGAAGGTCGTCGCGGGCGTGGGCAACGTCTACCGGGCCGAGGTGCTCTTCCGGCACGGCGTCGACCCCTACCTCCCGGGCCGCGACCTCACCCGCGCCCGGTGGGACGCGATCTGGGCCGACCTGGTCGCGCTCATGCGCGAGGGGGTGCGCAACAACCGCATCGACACCGTCCGCCCCGAGCACGAGCCGGAGGCGATGGGCCGCCCGCCCCGCCGGGACGACCACGGCGGCGAGGTCTACGTCTACCGCCGCACCGGGCAGCCCTGCCTGGTCTGCGCGGAGGAGATCCGCACGGCGGGCCTGGCGGCGCGGAACCTGTTCTGGTGCCCGCGCTGCCAGGGACGGCCGTCGGCCGGCTGAGACCGGCGGCCGTCCCCCCGCGTGCCCGGTCTCAGAAGCCGTGCGGCAGCCACGGCCTGACGTCGGAGCCGAACGCGGCCGAGGCCTCGGCCAGCGCGCCCGGCCGTACCTCCGTCACCCGCCCGGCCGCCGCCAGCGCGCTCAGCGAGAACCCGCCCAGGTAGGCCGCGCCCAACTCCCGGGCCGACAGCGCCAGGTCAGCCGCGTCGGCGGTCCGCTCGCACGTCGCGCCCTTCGCGTCGCCCGCCAGCCGCCAGCGCCCCGCGTTCCAGGGGCAGAACGCGTCCTCGACGTCGAGCACCACGTCCACCGGCGCCGCGTACGTGCGCGCCTCCAGCGCCGCCCCGACGTCCACCGTCCGCACGAAGAGGCCGTCGCGGACCCCGACGGCGCACCGGCGGATGTCGGAGACCAGGTGCAGGACCGGGTCGTCGACCGGCCGGTTGCGGATCCGCACCGAGGACGTCAGGTCGATCCCGAACAGGAAGTCCCACAGCGCGGCGTACGCCGCCGGGTCGAGCGCCTCGACGTCACGCAGCAGCACCACGCCGTCGGGGCCGGACGCCGTGCTCCAGACCGGCTTCAGCCCGTACCGCGCGTACCCGCGCACCTCGCCGTCGACCTCGGCGAGCACGCACAGCAGTTCGCCCGCGCCGTCCCGCATCGACTTCGGGTCGAGCAGCGGCTGTCCGTCCCAGCCCGGCTGCCGGGCGAGCATGCCCGGCCTGGCGGTGACCCGCTGCGCGTAGACCGCCTCGCACGCCTCCCGCGCCGCGGCGGCCGGCACGACCCGCAGCCGCACCCGGTCGGTGCCGGCCGGCAGGGCGAGCCGGACGCGGGTGGTGTCGATCTCCAGCCGCATCTGCTCGGTGGCCAGCCCGTACCCGAAGCGGCCGTAGATCGCCGGCTCCGAGGCGGTCAGGACCGCCAACGGCTCGCCGGCGGCGCGCACATCGTCCAGCTGCCTGCGCATCATCGACGTCAGCACACCGCGCCTGCGGTGCGTCGGCTGCACGCTCACCATCGTCACACCGGCGGCCGGCACCAGCGCGCCGCCCGGCACCGCGAGGCGGAACGAGAACGCCCCCGCGGTGCCGACGACCTCGTCGCCGTCCCACACCGCGAGCGACCGTTCGCATTCGGTCAACTCCCGCCACAGCGCGCGTTCCTCGCGGGACTCCGGGGGGCCGCCGAAGGCCCGCTCCAGCATCCCGTACCACTCGTCCCACCGCTCCGCGTCGAGCGTCCGCACTTCGGTCGTCATACACCCTGCCTACCAGGCCTCTTGGCGCGACGCGAACCCATTTACCGCACTCGGCGACCCACCGTCCGGGGAATCGACGTGCCGCCGAAAGGGTGGGTAGGGTCGCCGGAACATGGGTAAGGACGCGGCAAGAGACAGCCTGGGTACCCGGTGGCGCCGGTCGCTGCACAGGGTCCGCCTCGGCCTGCGCAAGTCCGCCGTCGACTACTTCCGCGGGGACGCGTCGGACTGGCTCGCGCTGAGCGTGCTGATGCTGACCATCCCGGCCCTCGCCTGGACCACCATCTGCATCCCCGTCTGGTGCCCGCCCAGCGCCCTCGTGCTGCCGATCCTCACCGGGGGCCTGCTGCTGCGCCCGGCGAGCCTGCTGGTGCTCTACATCGGCTCCGCGGTCGCGCTGGTCGTCGAGTCCGCGGTCCTCGGCCCGTACCGCGACGGGCCGTCCCGGGTGACCCCGGGCATCGTCCTGGTGGTCTCCGCCGTCGCACTGTCGGGGCTGCTCATCGCCCAGTTCCGCAGCCGCGTCGGCGTGCCGTGGCGGGGCGGCCACACGATGCTGTTCGACCTGCGCGAACGCATCCGGGTGCAGAGCCGGCTACCGCGGCTCCCGGCGGGCTGGCACGCCGAGATGGCGCTGCGGCCGGCCGGCGGCCAGTCCTTCTCCGGCGACTTCGTGGTCGCCACCCGCACGCTGGGCGGCCGGGTGCTGGAGGCGGTGCTGACGGACGTGTCGGGCAAGGGCATGGACGCCGCGTCCCGTTCGCTGCTGCTCTCCGGCGCCTTCGGCGGCCTGCTCGGCTCGCTGCCGCCGCACGCCTTCCTGACCGCCGCCAACGGCTACCTGCTGCGCCAGAACTGGGACGAGGGCTTCGCGACCTCCATCCACCTGGTGCTCGATCTGGAGAGCGGCGACTACGAGTTGCTCTCGGCCGGCCACCTGCCCGGCGTCCAGCTCAGCGCGGGATCCGGGCGCTGGCAGGAGATGGCGGCGGAGGGCCCGCTGCTGGGGGTCTACGACGGCGCCGAATTCCACGGCATCAAGGGCACGTTGCGATCGGGAGATGTTCTCCTGCTGTTCACCGACGGCCTGGTGGAGGCCGCGGACCGGGACATCACGGAAGGAATCGACCGGCTGATCGGCGAGGCCGACCGGTTCGTCGCCACCGGATTCCGCGGCTCCGCCTGGCGGTTGATCGAGGCGGTCGCCAAGGACGTCAACGACGACCGTGCGCTGCTGGTCGTGTGCCGTGACTGACCCGGCGGGGCCCGCTCCGGCGGCCCCCTCCGCGGAGCCGTCGCCGTCCGGCCCAACGCCCTTCACCCGCACGTCAGTTCGGCACCCCTGTTCGTGAGACGAGCTGTCCGATGGGCGGGATGTCGTGGAACGATGTGGTTCACGGGCCCATGGTGTCGGTGCTTGGTGGCACGATGGAAGCGGTGGGGGCGCGGCGACTCCCCGGACCGTCGTTGGGGTGTCTCGAAGAGGAAGTGATCCGCTGTGGCCATCTCCCTGTCCGTAGTCCTTCTGCTGGGCGTCATCCTTGTCGTCATGATCAGGGGGAAGTCGATCAAAGTCGGCCCCGCGATAGTGGCGGCCCTGTTCGGCTTCTTCATCGCCTCGACCAGCATGGCGCCGTCGGTGAATCGATTCCTTACCTCACTGGCCGACACCATCAACCAGATAAAGCTCTGAGGCGGAGTCCACGATCCGGCGCAGCGCCTCGGGGCGGCCGGCGCGGTCGGGGGTGGAGAGCAGGGCGGAGAGCACCGCGATGCGGGCCTGCCCCGCGCGCAGCGAGCCGGCCAGGACGGCGCCCGCCTCGACCAGGTCCACGGCCCCGCCACCGGTGTAGATCGGCGCCACCGCGCCGGCGGCCACGCGGGTGCTGACGGCGACGAGCACGCCGGCGGCCACCGCCCGGCCGACCGCGGCCGCGAAGTCCGGGGTCGCGTTGCCGGCTCCGGTGCCGACCAGCACGATGCCCTCGGCGCCCGCGGCCAGCGCGGCGTCGAACAGCACGGGGTCGGCGTCACTGTGGTGCATCACGATGTCCACCCGCGGCGGCCGCACGCCCACGGGGGGCAGCGGCAGCGCCTCGGGCCGGGGGCGGTGCCGGCCCCAGGTGACCCGGCCGAACTGCACCCGGCCCAGCGGCAGCCCCGTCGGGTCGGCGAACGCCTGGACGTCGACGGTGTGCTTCTTCACCGTCCCCCGGGCCGCGTGCACCAGCCCGCCGAAGACGACGACCGCGCCGATGTCCCGGCCGGTGGAGGCCGTCAGCAGCGCGTCGTAGAGGTTGCCCGCCGCGTCGCCGTCGGTCGCGTCGAGCGGCTTCTGCGCGCCGGTGAGGACGACCGGCCTGCGGTCCGCGTGGTGCAGGTCCAGCAGGAAGGCGGTCTCCTCCAGGGTGTCCGTGCCGTGCGTGACGACCACGCCGTCGACGGCCGGGTCGGCCAGCACCTCGTGCACCTTGCGCAGCAGCTCCAGCTGGTGCGCGGTGGTCAGCCGCGAGCTGTTGACGGTGAACAGGTCCACGACCCGCACGTCGACGCCCTCGGGGATGGCGCCCGCGGCCAGCACCTCGCGGCCCGCGGCCTCGGCCGCGTAGCCGGCCCCCTGCCACCTGCTGGCGATGGTGCCCCCGGTGCTGATGACGACGATGTGCGGCACAGTGACCCGCTTCCGCAATAGTCCGATTATGTCCACCGCAAGGATATGCGCTGAACGACACTATTTGATTGCTGATTACGGCGCGAAATGCTCGTCGGAGTGCTAGAAAATGTCATCATGGATGCCATCGACAGACGAATCTTGCGCGAGCTGCAGGCCGACGGCCGGCTGACCAACCAGGAGCTGGCCCAGCGGGTCGGCCTCACCCCCTCCCCGTGCCTGCGCCGGGTGCGCCAGCTGGAGGACGACGGGGTCATCCGCAGCTACCGCGCCGTCGTCGAGCCGGCCGCCGTCGGCCGCGGCTTCGAGGTCTTCGCCTCGGTCGAGGTCCGCCGCGACCGCGACTCGGTCGCCGCCTTCGAGGCGCAGCTCCAGTCCACCCCGGACGTCGTCGAGGCGTACCGCCTCTACGGCGCCCCCGGCTGCCTGCTGCGCATCGCCGTCGCCGACAGCGAGGCCTACGAGCGCTTCTGGACCGACCAGCTGATCGCCCTCCCGGGCGTCAGCGACGTCAACTCCCAAATGATCATGAAGCGCATCAAGGCCCCCCAGGGCATCCCCGTCGACTGACCGCGGCCCCGCCCCGCTCTTCCGCTCTTCTACTGCGCGGCCCCGCGCGACAGGGCGTCGCGGACCGCGTCCTCGGTGCGGGCGACCTGGGCGGTGCCGTCGTCCGAGGTGATGATCGGGCGCTGGATGAGGGAGGGGTGCGCGGCGAGGGCGTCGATCCAGCGGTCGCGGTCCCCGGGGGTGCGGGTCCACTCCTCCAGACCCAGCTCCGCAGCGGCCGGCTCGCCCGTCCGCGCGATGTCCCACGGTTCGAGCCCCAGCCGCTCCAGCACCGCCCGCAGCTCGCCCGCGTCCGGCGGGTCCTCCAGGTAGCGGCGGACGGTGTACCGAGCGCCCTCGGCGTCCAGCACGCTCAGCGCGGAGCGGCACTTCGAGCAGGCCGGATTGATCCAGATCTCCATCGCGGCAGCCTAGGTCGTGTCTTCACATCCTCGTCTGGTCGGCGGGGTCTGGCACGCACGCTCGCGGCGTTGTCGTCGGTCGCCTACGCTCCGCGTGGACTCCCTCCTCCGCCTTGCGATCGCACGCACCAGACCCC